>NZ_JBHLWL010000020.1:0-60179 GCF_042432965.1 Paracerasibacillus soli
GACGAGGCACTAGAAACATTTGGTATTGAAAGATCCCTAAGTGAAAAAGGAACACCATATGACAATGCGGTTGCCGAGGCAACATTCAAGACTATTAAAACTGAATTCGTTAGTGGTAGAGTTTTCGAAAGTCAGCAGAAACTTGATCTAGAGCTGTTTGATTACGTAAATTGGTTTAATAACATTCGAATTCATGGATCTCTGGACTATCTTACTCCTAACGAATATAAGCGCAAGCACCAAGCAGAAATGAGTAGGATTAAGTAGAGAAACGCTCACTTTACGTGGAGAGGCGGGCATGATAGCCGCCTTGGTGGCTGAGCCAGATTCTTTAATAAATCTGGCTTCCTGGCTCATTATCTTGCCCGCAGAGGCTCCATGTCAAGTGACAAACAGCACGTACTATTTTACAACTGAGCGTTAATACTTTGAACACCATAAAAGGGTATGTGTTCCTTAAAAAATTTGTTCAGCTTAATGTTGACATACCACTAGAAAGTTGACTAGTAAGATAAGCGTCTAAAGCCATTCCCTTAAATTCCGGTTCCCCAAACGCTTTGTTTATACTTTTGATAGATGGCATAGTGGATTCCCCTCCTTATTTAGTGTGAAATTAAATTTAAATGTTACTTATGGTACGGCTCACCGTGGTGATTTAAGAGGCAAAAATCAGCATTGGGAAACTCCCGATGCTGATTTCATAACATGAGAGGAAACACTAGTTACCTAAAAAGTAATGAAATTCAAATACCTTTAATAAACAATCAACTCAGTATATTAAATACTTTTTTAGAGTAATCTACTGCATAAATTTTTATAACTCCAACTTCTATAAAGACTAGTTTAAAATCGTAATCAAAGCTTGCTCCACTTTTTCATCCAATTTTAATTCATCTATTTGCCCTCTTGACTTCCACGTTTTTATTATTGAATTTAACGAATGGTATTCAGGTATGACCCCAGATAACCTATTGCATATATGTCTTGGGTAATTTAACTTCCTTAAAGCTATTGCTTTCTCACTTGATACTCCATACCTCAGAAAGTTAGACAGTGCTAAAAAGTTACTAGGAAACTCGATTCTTTCGCTCTCGTCAAAATTTAAAGACAAGTCTACAATTGTTATATATGCATTAGTAATATGACTAATATTTCTAATACCTTCTTTAATAATCTTGACTGCTTTAGCAATACTCGTTCTATTACTCCGACTTAGCTTACTTTCATTTAGTGTGCCGATACCACTATTATTTAATATTTTTGCTAAATCTAATATTGTATATCCAGTTATCCATCCTTTCATAAATTCAATCATTACAGTACTTGAAGTAAACAACTCATGTATGTTTTCTTGTATAAATCGAGTATCAAGTTTATTTAGGCAGTTTAATAACCAATCAATCCACACCCTATCTTCATGTTTACCTTTAAGCATACTAATAATCTCATCTTGATCAATTGTCTTATATATAGCTTCTATAACACTAGATTTATTAGATGATTTAACGGCTGCATTCAAAATCAATTCCTTCTCCTCTGATCTAGTTGTAGTTAACCAGTTATTCCATTTATCCAGTGCTTCTTCAAACGTTTTATCCTCTAAAAATTGAGTAGCTAATGTTTTATTTAACATATCTCTTCTCAATTTAATTGATGAACCACCTGCTACATTAGTTATTAAAGTAAAATTATCATCAATACCCTCATCATTAATCTCTTTTTGAGTAATGTCATTAATTACATTCAGCAATCCTGAAGTAGTTTCTTCTACTCCGTCTACTCTTTCAAGATATATAGTTGAATCAGAATCTAGATTAAAATGACTTTCAGTAGTTGTAGAAGGATATTGCGGAACAATTATTCCTAATGACTGTAAACCAAATCCGGGTCTACCAGCTCTTCCAATCATATTGATTACTTCAGTTTTTGACATAGATTTAGACTCTTCCTCAGAGTATTGTTTTGTTGTATTTATAATTACTGCTGCTGCAGCTAAATTCAATCCTTGGGATATTGTTCCTGTTGCACTTAATACACCGTTCGAACTTTTTCTAAAAAAGTCTTCTACAGCCAATTGCTCTTCATCTAGCAACGCTTGGGTATGAATTCCTATACCATTTTTTAGACCCAATACTAGTTCTGACTCGTATCCAAGTTCCTCTTTTGCCAAAATAAGGTAGGCTTTAGTAAGCTCTGATAAGTTTTGTGAAAAGGTTCCTAATTTTAGATGTTTATCTATTTCTGATAATAAGTGCCTTGTGCCTTGAGAAAAAATTAAGACTGGCATATTACAGGAGGATAAATAGTTTCCCAGTTGTCGGGAAACATCATTACCGTATCCTTCCACTCTCCATTTTTCAATTCCGTAATATTTATCAAGTACCTTTTTAAACCTTACTTCCATTTCTATAGGTAGATCAAAGGGATACGCTTGTCTTTTATTGTCCGACCATATATCTTGTACACAAAAATACAAATTAGTTTTTAATTTGGTTTTATATGTCTTTTTTCCGTTCTTCTCTGCTTCCCTCTTTGCTCTTATTATTTCTTCTTCAGGATGGCTTACAAAACCTCTTAATGTCCTTGCTGGTCTCCATTTAGTATCTGTAATACCAATCTTATATCCATTAAGTTTTTTCAACCAACTTACGAGTTTCGGGGAATTTTCAATAATTGCTGACATAATTAAAAATGTTGTTTTAGAAATTTGAGATATTCGACTTAATAATAAATCCAAAAGCGCACCTCTAGAGCCATGATAAATAGTGTGGAATTCATCAACAATGCAAAGACTACATTTCTTCACCATATCTGGATTATTGGCAATCAATGTTACACATTTTTCGGGTGTCATAACTAAGATTAAATCTTCTTCAGAATCAGAAATTCTATCTTCGTCTAACTCATTTATATCATCTATTACAAGACTATTACCTTTACCATTGTTATGTATATCCATAATCTTTTCCATGTTTCTATTAATCTGTCTACATAAAGCTAGTGTAGGTGCAAGATAAAGAATTACAGATCCTGTTTGTAAATATGAAATAATCTTATGCTCAGCAATTAAACTTTTACCCGTGCCTGTTGGAATTGCTATTATATTATTTGTATTTTCATCTAATAAACCCTTAAATAGAGCATCTCTATGTGGTGGCCAAATAAAATAGACTCCCTCTTCTATATATCTCTTCATATGGATGCTCCACACATTAGGATTACACATGGTTGGACTTTTTAGAGTAGATATTGCCCTATCTTTTAATAAATCCTCAAATAATAGTAAAAGAGATGCTAGAAGCATTATAGTATCTTGTCCACAATCTCTCGAATTAATAATTAAATCCTCTAGATTTATTTTTATATTACGATTCCATACTGGATGTACATAACAAAGTTCTTCAGATAATTCATTTAAACATTTGATTAAGTGATATAAACAAGCTTGTCTACAATGCTCATCTAATGAATTAAACCCACTGATATTAGAAATATTTGGTGGCTGTATATGTGCTTTTACTTGGCCCATTGATAATTTTGTAAAATTATACAATTGTTTTACTGCAATATTTTCGAGGCTTTTCATATCATTTATATTCGATATATAACTATCTAGCTGATTTGAAATCGATTTCGCATTAGGATCATAGCCTGCTATATAATATAATAAAGAGGAGATAATCCTATTCAAGAATCCATAGTTCTCTAATCCACTATCTGTTTCAACGGATAGTGGAGGACATAATGTTTCATACGCATAGGCGCAGACCAAAGATGCAGCTTCTTTTTGATCTTTAGAAAGACCTTTGTCAAATACTATTCTAAATAATAATGATTCTGCTAATCTCTTTAAGGTCGTTGTATCATATTCCTTGCTTGACAATTGTTTTTCTTCTTCTAAAAGATTCCTTTTAGATACTTCTATTGTAATTTGAAGTAATAGTAACCTTATATCTTCACCATTTATTTCATCTAATAACTCTGCTGCTACCTCGTATTTTTCCTTAGCATATCTATCAAGCATAAGAATTTAATTCCCTTTCCTTACTTTCTATAAAACTAACAACCTTTTGTGAAACGCTCTCATAAAAATCATCTAATCTCTTTGTAGAAATAGCCTCACACTGACGAAACTTTGTATGACGAACATTTGGCGTACTATTTCCAAATTCTCTAAACTGGGATCCCTTTTTTGGTCTTTTACTTCGATGTTCGATTGTCAAACGGTATATAACTTTTTGTTTCCATAATATATGTTTTGAAATTGAAGCACTCAATTGTCCCTCAACACTCTCAAAACTATTAGCTACAGTACGCATAACTTGTCTTATATCAGGCCACTTTTTTCCAGAATCATATTCCTTAAATGCTCCAAGTGCTTCTGCTGTACCCTCCGAGGGACTTTTTCTATTTTTTGATTCACCAATAACTAAATAATATTGCTCATTTGAGTTATCCTTTGCAATTGCAGCTAAATCTAATCCCTGCTTTTTTGAACTTAAATGCATATAGTGTATTCCTTGTAATGAAAGTGAGAAGGGATCTAATGCTTCTTTGTTTTCTATGGATTTTAACATTACATGGGATATTAATTCTAGTATAAAAGGATTACGTTGATTCTTTATAAACTCTCTTAGAGTTTCTTCATCACTTGAATAATCTCTTCCCGAAAAATAGTTCTTAATTTCTCCAAGTGTAGTAAATTCAAAATCTTGATCTGGCAACATCTTCTTTAAAGCACTATACGATGTTTCCCACGCACCAGATTGTACAATATAACATAACTCAGCCACTAATTGAATTTGCTCATTGGAATTTGGATTGAAACCTCTTAGTTCAAATTCTAAATGAGATGGGTTGTTATCATTTGGCCAATTTGTAGAATGTACCTGCCATAGATTATATAATTCATCTATAATTTCCCCAACCGTCTTTTTAGATTCCATCATAATTAACCACCCTATTATTGATAATCTCTAAGTTCAAATTGTTAATCATCAACTGTACTCCAATCCTAGAAAATAATAAATATATGTACTAATTTATCTCTGTGCTTGAACAGACCAAAGAGCCGTAGTTATTTAAAATATTTCCTAATAATAATTCAATATCTCACTATTTTTTAGGTATATATTCCCTGTCTGTGCTGCATGTCTCCGCTTTCTTATAATTAGAGACAAAAAATCTATTTGATTTTCTAGTACAGCCATTAGATCGGAACCATCCATTAACAGTATAGTACTGCGACTAACGGAATGTATTCTAACAGCGTCTTCAGAAAATCCATTTATAGATAAGAATAACCCCAAGGTATTATCCAGTTTTCTATTAATTTTGCCTGAAAAACTATCTAAATCTGAAGTACCTGATAATTGACTCGTCCATTTCGCTTCAAACAAATAATCAGTACCTTCTAGAGAAAAGGCCCCATCAATTTGTTCACCCATATTTCTAAATGAAGCCTTAGGATCTAAATCAAATAGTTCAAATAAGTCGTATAGAACCTTCTCTAGTTCAAATCCCCTTTTTTGATATTCCTTAGAAGTAACAAGTCTAAAATAATTTATCTTAATTTCATCCAGTTTACTTAATACAGCTTGGCTTGATCTGATTTTCTTTAAGTTCTCCAATCTTTTTCTTTTAATTTCTTCCTCTTCTTTTATTTTCTGTGTCTGGTCTTCTACTACCCTTTTAAGATCAGCAACAGCTTGCTTTGCTCTTTCTACCTTCCTTTTTCCATCTTCAACTTGTTCAAGATGATGAAAACTTTCCATCTTGATTACTTCATGTATAAGTCTTCTGATATCGCCTAAGTATCGTTCCTGATTACTACATAGCTCATTAATGATATCCGAGACTATTTGTCTTTTATAACCATTCCAATCTGGACGATTAATAACATTAGTATCATTTATACAATTACTCAAAAAGCTCCTCAAATTATTTTTGTACCAGTATATACTGCATAGTGCCTCTTTTAATAATTCAATGGCGACAGCTGATAAATTCTTTCCCATTACAAAAACCTCCATTCTAGATAGTAAGGATGAATTCAGGGTAACTTGTGTGAATTATCCCAAGACTGGATTGGTATTTTTAAAATTCAAGACAATAACTCATTCACAAAATAAAAATGTCAATCATCCAATAAAGGTTCCTTCACGTAACCTTTACTATAAATGACTGACATCTGCTGTTATAAACTATATTCATCTTTGATTCTTGCTGTACCTAATCCCTTACCTTAGTATACTCTATCATTAACTCCACAAGATGCTATCTTACACTTCCGACCGCAAAGTCTTATAAACATCCGCAGCAATAAATGCATAGACAGTTTTAAAGTAAGAATCGTCAGATCCAATCAATCTTTAATAGGCTTCTGAATTCGTCGTGTACTCATCCATTACTCAATCAAGAAATACATCCTTAAACAAGCTATTTTCAAACATTTCTTGGCTATTATTTCTAGCCATATTTACTATTTTTGCATCCACTTCTTGAGTAAATGCCTTGTGCAATGTATCAACAATTACTCGATCTTGTGGTGAAAATTCATCTGGGAACCGTTCGCTAATTCGATGGATAATCTCTTCTAAGGAATCACGTTCTTCTACTGGCTTTACGTTAGCATTAAATTCTTCAGGGTGCTTTAATTCCCCACCCTCTTCATTTTCAGCAACAAGCATTATTTCGCCTTCAAAATCCTTTTGCAGCTAATAATATTCAAGTTTTACTTTATCTGCAATATCCACCTTTTCACGCTTTTCTTTAGGGATAAACTTCAATAAATAGCTTGTGTAAATGTTTTCCTCTAGTAGCTCTATATCAAATGTGCGATCTAACTATGCGACAAAGTTAATACTATTTACCGAAGTTACGTGATGTCATTCTGAATTCATATTGGGTATCTTCTGGTAAATGTCCGTAACGCCGGATGACGCGTTTGAATAAATCCGACAAGCAATCTAATAAACTTTTAGTCTTATTTCTTTTGTACTTGTTTCACAATTTTCATCACTTAAGTAATATCATCATGTACAAAGCAAATTTACGTAATTTACTTTACTATGCGTATCGTAAATTAAATTTAGGTTTACTTCTTCTTTTAGCATTGTTGCTTCGTAAAAAGGCTGAAACGCGTCGATAGAGACAGGGCACTTGTCCTACATTGTTATATACAAACTTATTGAAACATTTACCTGTCCCTGCATCTACTTTATGAATTGTAACAAGAACCTCTCTTTCTATTTATACTTCCTCTTAATTTTCGGTACAATCTCTGGTAGTACTTTCATGAGCTCCATATTATGTTCCAATAAGTTACTAGTTTTTGGGTTATCAATCGAATCATAATCAACATTACTTGTTAATTCATCGATATAAGGAATTTCCTTTGGATTTGCTGTTGAATAGGTTTCTACCGATTTCTCAAAAATCATTTCATTAAGTCCCCACTCCCGGGACACTTTATAAATTTCATCTTTTAATTTGCTTCGCTTCCATTCTTCATACGCTTCATCAAAGTTCACATTACTTGATATATTGCCAGGTTCTAATTCATCTTCTACAAATTGCTTCAGTAGCTCTGCTTGTTCAAAATCACCCATATTACTTAATTCTTCAATATGTTGGTAAACAATCCGTAATGTTTCCGCATCCACTATTTGTTTTCCATTTGTCGAAGTGGCTTTATCCCCGATTAATTGAATAATATAATATGCATCAATTGTTTGTGTACCAGCTAGTTTTGCTTCACCTAATGGTAATACTGGTAAGTCTACTGGATCATCGTCCTGATTATCATCTCTTGTTACATTTCGATATGCACCAACATAACGCATCCATTCATGTTCTGTTATACCGAATGCTTCATCTACCCAGGCAAATTCATAATATTGCTGAATCGTATTTAATTGGGCGTTTGCCTTTTTAAAAGCCTTTACAAAGGTTTCCTTTGCCGCTTCATCTTTTTCTAAGGTTTGCCATGCCGTTGGGTCTTGTAATATCTGTATCACTTCTTGTGAGGATTTTACAAATTCATCTACTGCTACAGGATAAGGTTCTACAATTGCCTTACTACTCTTTCCGCCACTTCCGTATAAAATGAGTGCTTCATTTACTGTTTCTCCCGTTATTCTTGGGTACTGGAAGTTGATAATCGTACCAAATTCCTTTTCTTTCCCATAAATTCGGTTTGTGCGTGAATAGGCTTGAATTAATCCTTGTAGTGCAAGTGAACGGTCCACATATAACGTGTTAATAAATTTAGAATCATAACCCGTTAGTAACTGATCCGCAACAATAACAAGGTCAATATTCTTCGGATTCCGACCACTTCCACCGCGTGTTGCTCGTTCAACGACATCTTCATAATATGCATCTTCTCCTCGTCGTTTATCACCGTAAGCATATTCAATTCCAGTGAAAGCTGCATAATCTTTGAACATCGTTTTAATTAATTCTGGGTCGGTAGGTTCTTTATCTGCGTCTGTTCCAAAACTAAATGTCATCGCCACGTTAATCGCAATATCATCTCGTTTGGCTAATTGCTTTTTAAACTCTTCATAGTAAGCTATTACTCGATGTTTAAATGCAACCGTTAAAATAGCATTGAAGAATTTACGTTGTGATTGGTATTCCCAGTTGTTTAATATTTCCTCAACTACTCTCGGAATATGTGTTTCATCATGATAAAACATTAGTTTGCGTTTTTTTGCTTCTTTTTCTACTTCCAACTCAGAAAGTTCATATACTTGTCTTTCTAGTTTTCTTTTTGGCATGTCTGGTTGTTCAGCTAGTCTATAATCAACAATTTGCTCACGTAACGTATCGTAACTTTCAAACTCTCCGGTATTTATGTAGTCAACATGAAATCCTAATACGTTTTTATCTGCAATTGCTTCATCTATCGTATATTGATGCAATAGTGGTCCGAAAAGCTTTTCTGTTGTATCGATAAGTTCACTCTTCTCATTGACCATACCTTTAATCTTATTTTCGTCAAATAAGGGTGTCCCAGTAAAGCCATAAAACAGACCATTTTTCCGGAAGTAATTTTTAATGGTTACCATCATGTCACCCATTGTCGTTCGATGAGCTTCATCAATAATAAAGACGATTTTCTTATTTGCTAAATTTTCATCCTTCGCTTCAACTAGATCTTTCACAAGATTATTTAATTTAAACGTTGTCGTTACAACGATACCTGCACTAGCAGATGATAAAAGTCTACGTAACTGATAGGTATGTGCTGTATCATCAACGGTTACTGATTCGTATTGTGCATACGCTTTGAAATTATCACTCGTACGACTGTCGAGTTCCTTCCGGTCTACTAAGAAAACAACGTTATCAAATCCTGCTCTAGTTGATAAAAATAAGGCTGTTTTAAAACTCGTGATCGTTTTACCAGAACCTGTTGTATGCCAAACAAATCCACCACGAGGAATTTTATCATCATTATCCCACCCTAGTGCAGCACCTTCGATAGCTTGCAAAGCATGTACTTGATAAGGGCGTAATAACATATGTTTACGATTTTCCTCTTCTCTTGCTTCATCAATAACTAAATAATCGCCAACCATTTGGTGTGCCATTGGAATCATTAAGAAGTAACCAACGACATCTTCCCAATGATTAATCGATTGATTATATTTGTCTGCCCAATGGAAAACAAAGCTTGGATTAAACGCTTGAATTGATTTTGGTGTTGCAAAGTAACGTGTAGCTACTTCAGATGTCATCACCATCATCTGCGAAAATGCCATAAAATTATTTACATATTCACCATCTGCATAATAACGTTTAAACTGATTAAATGCTTCTTCTAACGACTTATCTGTACGCTTTTGTTCAATGTTAATGAGTGGTAGACCATTAATGAGTAAAACGATATCAAAACGATTTCCGTTCGGTGTTTCTACTTCTCTTGCGATATTATAACTTGAATCTCCACCACGCACCTGCGCTTTTTTAAAGATGGTCAATGTAATTTGTTCGCGTGTTACATCTGGATGAGAATCTCGATAAATGCCATCAATTTTCCCAGTCGATTGTTCCATTGCTAATAACTTTGCTGCTTCATAACTGTTTTCAATTTGCGATACTTTTGCCATCACTTGAGCAAATTCATTATCTGTTAAAGGAACACTTTCTAAGACATCCGCATTCATTCGGTTCAGTTCCTTACGCCAAAAATTGACTAAATCTTGTACCGTTACCTTTTGTTTATTACCATTAAGAAAATCTGGTGCTTTCCATTTATATTGCTGTAATTTCGTAACGAACTTATCTTGAAAAGCCCTTTCCGCCGCATTCTTTCGCCCATTACTCATAGCATAACCTCCTCTCTACACAAACATTTCTTCTAAATAAGCCTCTTTCATTTTCTTTAGCTTTTCTAGTTTTTTTTCTTCAGTTCTAATTTGATCATCTAAGTTTTTGAAAAATTCACTGATTTTTTGTTGCTCTTGAACAGTTGGTAATAACAATCGATAACTGGTCAATGTAGGGAGCCTTAATGAATCAACAGTTGCTTTAACTGTTTCTTTTAATGCATGCTTTTTAAATGTATGATTCATTGTATAATAAATGAATCTACCATTTACATCTTCATTAAAGTCTGATATTTTATATACTCTTTGATGATAATTAAATTTGCCATTATAATAGTGGAAAATATCACCTAATTTTCCTTCCCCAGGAATCAGAATAGCTTCTCCATCAAAAGAGTAAGTATCACTTCTTGAGATATTTTTAGATCTTATAAAAAATGGATATACTCCGTTAGAAATAGAGTCCTTAACATCACTATCACCAGTGTTTATACTAGCTAATTCTCCTAATGTATGTACTTTCCATCCTCCTTTAAACCCTTTAAACCTTCTTTTCGGTACGTTTTCTCCTTCTTGTGGGAACATTTCGGTTAAATATGCAGACTTTAATGCTTCTACTTTAGCAATCTTCCGTTCTTGATTTGCAATTCTTTCATCTAGAACCTTAAAAAACTCACCGATTTTTTGTTGCTCTAAAGTACATGGATAGTTTATCAATACTTTTCCTATTTCATCCATATTAATCTTTTTTGGAAATGCTATGTGTAGAGTTCTATGCCATAATTCTCTTTTTACAGTTGCTGAATGTATGCTTTCTTTCAAGAAATAAGGATCCAATTTTCCTTTTTTCAACAAGGCCAGACTAACATAATATGCTTTATATTCATTAGATTCTACAACATTAGCTGTACCAATATCTCCTATCCGTGTCATTAATATATCACCCGCTTCGGGGAATATCTCGAAGTCACGTTTAAAATCTTCATGTGATATATATTTATTAGATGTGAGTGAGTGAATATTTTCCACCGATAGAAACATGATACCACTCTCTTTATATTTTGGAGTTTGATGAGTACCATCGTACACATCTACTACCTCTCTCATACTAGACTGTTTCCAATGACCTTTATTTAAAAATTCTATAAATCGCCTTTTAGGGACCAATTTTTTTCCTCCTATCATTCTGTCACCACCAGTTCTGATAGCATCGCTTCAAATTGCGCTTCTATTGATTTACTTTCTGCTTCAATGTTTTCTAGCGTATCAGCATATCTTTCCTTTAATTCTTTCAAAGTATCCAGTTCATTTTTAAGCGGTACTTCTACAAGTTTTGTGATATTGTCTATTAATGAACCAAACCACTTTTTATACATGAGTTGATTGATTTCTTCATTCATTAATTTTTCAATTCTTTCTTCGACTTGTTCATTTAATGCTTTTTCTTTTTCTTTAATTGATTTGTTTAAAGATGATTTTTCATCTAATAGTTTTCTTACCTTTTCCAATAAGGTATATTCATCTGTATCTTTTGCAACTTTCCTTATTTCAGCTCTAACTGCTGATATAGTAAAGTCGTCTTCTCTAGCATTCAATGCATCGCCTAAGATTTGCGCCTCTTCACTTTCTTCTATCTTTGCTGCTTCAACGAGTTCATTTATTTCATCATTAATAGCTGCTAAAGCATCTTTTTGTGTTTCCACATCATGTAGTTCTACTGTATAGAGCTCCTTTAATATAAGTTCATTCGGCACAATTGCTCCAACCCAACCATCTTGTTCTATTCGCTTCGTTTTACCAGAACCTTTTGTAACCATATTTGCTTCGCGTGTTTTTCCAACTGTGTAAAAGTCGCTAATCGCAATTTTCTCCGTATCTTCGGAAAGAATGTTTTCCCATAACTCCGCAATAATTTGATAACCATCATACGTATTAACGTGATTAAATTGTGTTAATAGCTTTTTAATTTCCGATAGCATTTCTTCTTTTAACGGTTCAATATCATTCACATCAGCCACCGTTTTTAACTTTTCCCAATATGTATCCATATAGGACTTTGTTACCTCTGTTAGTGCTTTAATTTGTTTTTGTACGTTTTCATGTGTTAATACTTCTTCTGTTAAGTCTTTAACTGATTGTGTTAATTCTGCATAACCTGGGCGTACTTCAGTAAATCCATCGTATAAAACATCTTTTGCCATATCGTGTAACACTGTTAGTTTTTTTATTTGGTTTAATGGGATGCCACCATATAAATGCGCATCCACATCATGCGCTATATCTTCTTCTACCGCTTCAATATAACGTGGAATATTTAAATTATATTCATTTTCTATAATGTCTTTTTTTGTTGCTTGATAACTGTAGCCCAGTTCATTTTCTCGTTCAATATACGTATCCACAATTTTAGCTATATCCTTTTCTTGTAAGACGTGCTGTTTTCCTTCTTTTACGAAGGATTTAGAAGCATCAATCATAAGAACAGGGTCATCTAGCTTTCGGTTCTTTTTCAAAATCATTACAGTTACAGGAATGCCTGTATTCGTAAACAGTTTATCCGGTAGGCCAATGACTGTATCGATATAGTTTTTCTCTAATAGTCGTTTACGAATTTCCCCTTCTGCCCCTCCACGGAATAGCACACCATGTGGAAGAACAATTGCCATCGTACCTTCTTGACCTAAGTGGAATAAACCATGTAATAAAAATGCATAATCACCTTTAGAGTCTGGTGGTAAAACTCCAGCAACTTCAAAGCGTGGGTCTGTTACTTTTATGTCTTCTTGATTCCAATTTTTAACTGAGTAAGGTGGATTCATCACGACCGCATCAAACTGAACACCCTCATTGGGACGTTCCGGATCTTCAGGCCAATCTTGCCCTAGTGTATCACCATTATTCACAGTCATTTTTTCCGGTCGAACACCGTGTAGTAATAAATTCATTCGTGTTAAGTTATATGTAGCTGTATTTTTTTCTTGCCCATAATAATGGAGTTCCTTTCGGTTATCTTCTGTTAAATATCGACTAACCGTTAAAAGTAATGAACCCGATCCAACAGTAGGGTCATAAATCGATTTTACCTCCGTAGTTTTAGCAACAATTTGTGCCATGACTTCACTTACTTGACGGGGCGTATAGAACTCTCCAGCCTTTTTTCCCGACTCCATCGCAAACTGGCCGATTAAATATTCGTAAGCATCTCCTAACACATCACCTTTTTGAAGTGCAACCATATCTAAATCGGCGAATAACTCAATTAACTTACGAATGTTTTTACTTCGAGCGTTCAAGTTACTTCCTAACGCAGTGTCTGTTAAATCAATCGTAGAACTAGAAAAAAGACCTTTAAAGTCATCGATATCTCCAGTTGTGGCTACCGTACGTTCAAAGTTCTGTAAGCTCTCTGTTACCTTCTCTAATTCAAATGTACCTTCACGAATATCTTTTAACCACGTCTGGTATAAGTATTTCGGTAAGACATAATATCCAAGGACGTTTTGTATCATATTGATAAGATTGTCCCCATAACTTTCGTAAGCCTCTTCATAGGCTTGGACAATTTCTTCCTCATTCCCTTTAGCACCACTTTTTTCAGTAAATGTTTCAAGTGTTTTATCACTAAGGAATTTATAGAACATTAAACCTAACATATAATCTTTATAACGGCTGGCATCCATTGATCCCCTAAGGTCATTAGCGCCATCCCATAATCTTCTTTTAATATCATCTGATGTAATCATTTCTTTTCCTCCCTGTTTATACATACATTCTTATTCAACGTGTCTCATATATCATTAATAAGAGTTTTCCATATAAAATAAACGCTCTTATACCCATTTTATTTGTTACTTCAGAAATGGGGAAAACCTTGGTCCTAGAAGACTATTTGGAAAATACAATAATTCATCCGAATAACTATTGTCCCATATATTCATTTTACAATTTACACTATACACATGCAAAGATACTACATATTGTTTTATTAATATCACCGACAGTTGTCATAATGGGATTAACTTTGTGATAGTCTTCTATCTACGTTTCATGTCATGTTTTTTATTTTTATCTTCCCCCGATAAAAATAACTCCGGCAAGCCTAACATCTAATTCACTTTGTTTTGCTGTTTCAAAATAATGTCGGTACGCTCTGAATTTTTCACAAAACTGTTCATGAATTTCGCTACCTCTATCAATTTCAATCGTGTAAGTCCTATTATTCTCTAATTTAATCTTAGCATCTGGACGAAAACGAAATTTATTTTCAGCGTTACCATAGGTTACAGCACTATGATAGTCAATACAATGTTCTCTAAACGTTGTTTTTATAAATTTTATTTTAATCAGAAAATCAATCAGCAATAGAAGATGTGGACTTGTTCTAATGGTGAAGAATATAATTTATACGGAAAGCCACGATATCCGGCAAAACCTAACCTAGGGACCGTCCAATAAAGAATGTTGTTTTCGAATTTAATAACGAGGAAATAATAATACGCCTCTTAAAAAGTCACCTACTGATATACGCTATTCTTTTTAATAGACTACCAATAACACAATATGTTGTAGGAACAAATATTCTATGTTACTATATTTAGTGCGATGATTAGTAACATCAACCAATTGATAAACAATACGAAAGGGGATTTGTAATGCCTAAAACAATATATAAAAAAGGTATTTTAGAAGAAATGATTGAGCAACTAGATTTACCTGAGTATGTTGTTGAAAAAACCATTCAAAGATATAAGTCATTGGGAGAGTGGTTTAATAGAGAAAATAGTACTTTTAAAGATGTAGATATAAACATATTTCCTCAAGGATCTTTTGCATTAGGTACTACTATAAAGCCAATTAGCGAACAAGAAGAATATGATTTAGACATGGGTTGTAAAATCAATGTCCCTAATTTTAAATCTTTGTTTACACAGGAACAATTAAAAGAAATGATCGGTACTGAACTAGAAAGCTATCGTGTAGCGAAGGGGATCAAGCAGGAACTAGAAGAGAAGCACCGCTGTTGGAGATTGGAGTATATGGACGAAATTAAATTTCATTTAGATATAGTTCCATGTATACCATTAAATATTGATATCCAATCGGTCTACAAAAAACAATTAGAAGATGTTTTCAATTATGAAGAATCCTTAAACAAATCTGTGGTTGACGCTGCTATAAACATTACTGATGATCGACTTGATAATTACTCCATTATCTCGCAAGACTGGAATATTAGTAATCCAGAAGGATATTTGAAATGGTTTGAGAGTCGCATGACAATGGGCGACTTCGGAATATACAATCGTTCTTCCATAACGCCTGTTCCAATTTATAGCAGAAAAACCATTCTTCAAAGATGTATTCAATTGTTAAAGAGACATCGTGATAATATGTTTGGAGATGATGATAGTAAGCCGATTTCTATTATTATAACCACTTTGGCGGCTAGAGCCTATAATGGAGAATTGAATTTAGGAGAAGCATTGATAAATCTATTGGAAAATATGCCAACATATATTAACCCTAGTACTCCCAGAGTTCCTAACCCTGTAAATCCCAATGAGGACTTTACAGACAGATGGGATACGTTGGCAGGGAAAAAATTAGATTTAGAAGGGAATTTCAAAAACTGGTTATTACAAGCGAAAGTTGATTTTAACAACTTATTAAAAACGGAAAGTTATGAAACAGCTAGTTTAATATTAAGTAATAAATTCTCCTTGAATATAGATAACAGCTTATTAAATAAGACATACAATCTTAATGGTAATAAGCAGAGAAATGTCACAAGCTTACCAATAAATCCACCAAAGCCTTGGGGTGATGCATATTAACATTAAAGATTTAGAAGGTTTTTTAGAAAGCAACCCTCAAATGTCTTTAGCACCTTCAAATAACGAAGAGTATGTTGTTAAAGGGACTTTGGCTTTCGATATAAAGAATGACTCCTACGGAAATATAAAGGACGAGTTTTCAATTAGGATTGTGATTCCTAAAAGTTACCCTAAAGAGATTCCGACTGTCTACGAAATTGGAGAAAGATTTCCCAAAACGTTGGATTATCATGCGTATCCCGATTCATCTCTATGTTTAGGATCACCAATGAGCTTGAAGAAGCGTATTAAGGACAACCCTACTTTAGATGGCTTTATTCATTCATGTGTGGTTCCATACTTCTATGCAATTTCACTTAGACTTCAAGGTGAGGAAAAATTTGTATTTGGCGAGTTATACCACGGTATAGATGGTATTATTCAGGATTATGTGGAAGTTTTTGAACTTAAATATATTGATCAGGTAATTAACTTACTAGATATATTAAGTCAAAAACCAAATAGAGGTAATAAGAAGAAATGCCCGTGTGGTTGTAAACGCATAGTAACAAAATGTTCTTTCCATAAAAAAATAGTTGAATATAGAGAGGTGATGACTCGGAAGGAATTTTCTATAGATAAAGATATTATTTCTCTTTATTACGATAAGTGGAAAGAAAATCAAATGCAGAAACGTATGCGAAAATTAATACCTTATGCATAATGATAAATTAATATGAAGGAGTGATATCGATAGTGAATAAGGTCATATTTCAATGTTTATTAATCTTGTTACCAGCAATAGTAAGTATCTTTTACCCACTTCAAGAGATTGCTTATGGAATTCTCTCCCTGATAGGTATGGATACATCAAATTTTGATGAAATGATAAAAAATATTATTAATAATGAACGAGTAATTTCTATTATTGGCGGGGTTGTATTATCTATAATTATTTATATTTGGAGAACAAAAGCAAATAAGGACAAATTATTTAACACTGGTAACAAATATAGCGAGTATCCGATATGGGTTTATTGGTTGGCCAGCAAAATACTTGGCTATGGGAAGGTTAGCTTAGTAAGAGTACCAATGTATCTACAGTACAAATTACTATTCAAGGATATTTTCCCTGAAGTGATTGTTGATAGTGACGTAGAAGAAAAGGTTCAATCAATTAATGTCATCGAAAAGAATATGGATAATCCATCAAATGAGTTGAATTTGGTACTGGTTGATACCTATGAAATTACTGATAGCCAAATTCCAACAAATAAGGCTCATCTTCCTACCATTTTTATTAAAAGTGGTAATGAAATTGATAGCAATCGCTCTCTAAATCCTGAATATATAAAAGAGATTAGAAGAAGAACCAATGTCTATCACAAGATTTATAAGAAGTTAAATGTATTTTGCACCACGAATACTAATCATAATCAATTAATCATAAATAAGTGTTTTAAAAATGGCAGTAGAACAGGGTTTGAAAACATCGTTGTGTATCAAGCCTCTCGAAGTAACTACGTGTTTAATAGAGGATATAAAGTATTGTAAGAAAAGTCCCATGAATTAATAGAAAATAAATAAATATAATCTTGAGATTAATGCAGAAAACCTAACATTGCACAGATGTTAGGTTTTAAAATTCTTTATTTGTATTATTTATAGATGAACGGTTTTCATATATGCTTTCACTTTTTAGGATATCAGTAATATTTTCGATTTCATTAACTAACAACTGTATTAACTTTGGTATTCTAATTTGGATTCTTTCAAAATATCCATCTAAACCGATAAATCGCTCAGTTATTTCCTGAAAATCTTCATGGGCTTTCCGCTGTCCTTCTTCAAAAGCATAATTTAAATCATCGGGATCTCCTGAATGGTACTCATGCATTTTTTGTGCATAATTAATTTGCAATTCTTGAAAGTCAAAACTGGATAATTCCTCCAACAAACCTTCTAATTTTTGAACTTGGGTATCTAGTAAGATTAGTAATTTGTTTATTCTATGAACTATACCTATATCTATATATTGATCAAACTCATTAAGGACCATAACTTGTATTAAATCTTTAGCCTCATTTATCATTTCTGTAAATCTATTTAATTTTTCAAGGGATATGGATGCATTGGTTAAGTCGAGAACCATTTTCTCAAGTGCATATCTAACTTCAGCATATGTAAAAATACCCATATCTAAATGATCAAAGAAATCGTTACATTCAACTAACCAATCTGCTACATATTCCATATAAATGGTATAAAAAGAAGTTGTATATCTAATAGAACAACTTATGATTTCTGGTATTAATTGCTTTTTTACAGCTTTTATATCTTCGTAATCGGTAAGTATAATTCCTGCTTCCACATTATTTTTACTTTCATCAGAGAAGTTACCTGAACCAATATATGCTATATTTTCAGTCATAATAATTTTAGAATGATTTTCATAACAGAAATAGACCGTTAAATCACAATTATAGTTATCACGATCTAATTGATTAAAATAGTCTTTAATATTTTCTAAAGCCCGATCAGCTGGTGTCTTCATTTGATTACTTCTAAAATACTTTTCATGTCTTTGCGGTAAATTCGTTATAAATGTCACCGATACATTCTCATCTAACATTTTCAATTCGTCTAATAATCGTGTATCATTTTTAGAAATATTAAAAGTAACAATAATGATTTCCTTTGCAGAGGTGAAATCATCGATTACCTCTTGATATCCATAATCATTGTGACTCAAAGTAATTAAACCATTGTTTATGTTAGTTTTTTTAAGCATTTTCCTACCATCCCCTCAAACTGGTCTAAAAGATTTTACTTCCTTTTCCACCCTTTTCACCAATGCAACATACTATTCAATTAGAATGCTCCCAGTTATTGCAAACCACCCAGTAATGTACATGTAAAGAAGTCAAAAATATAATCTGGCAATTAGGAATTTAAAATTCCCTTTCGTAAAGGTTTTTATTAGGAGCAACTTTTATAAGGCGAGTGTGTTCATCAAGTATTATATGCATCTTACCACCAACTTCAATTACACCAGTCCTAATTTCTCCTTATTTAAATTCATATAGTACTGTTGGTTCTTCTTCCATGTATATATGGTTTAATTTTTTTGGATTAATAATACCATTCGTCGTGAGTTCGTATAAGATATCTTGTGCATCCATAAATGTGCGTCCGTAATCATCCACGTAAACTAGCCGGATTGCATTCATTGGAGTTAATCCATCTTCTGTTTTCTTAACCACCCAATTATTAAAACCAACAGTAATTTGATATTTTCCTGTTTCAAAATCTTTATACATATTAATCGCAACTATTGGAATCGCTTCAACCCTTTCAATATCATACGTTTGACCTTTGGCAATATTAACGTTATTGGGAGCAAAACTTAGATTTTCTATTGTACAATCAAAAGAATTATTATCAATTGCTACAGTTGTTAATTGATAATATTACAATTAAACAAAATGACAAATCAAAAAGTATAAATTACCTAGAACTTGAATTTAATTTTTCAGAACTACACATATCGAAAACTTTTACATTAATCCACTTGTTATATCGTGAAACGGATAATGAACATACATTTTCAATACCCGCTTCCGATAAAGAATTACCACATTATCTTCAACGATTTTTGCCTCTATTTGTGGTACGGTTCCCCCCTCATAATCCGAAACGCCCGATACACCTGCTCTACCAACACCAATCGCATCAGCTGATGTGGAAATGTCATCTTGGAAAACGACAATGCATAGTTGCTCCGCTTCATGACGGCTTCACTCAACCCTAATGACCCGCCGATTACAAAGGCGATTTTACCTTTTCCATATGTTGCGAGGTCGTCGATTTTTGCTGCAAGTTGTTCGGATGTGATCATGTTTCCTTTGATTTCTAATGTAATAACATATGTATCTGGATGGATGTGGGCGAGGATTTTTTCACCTTCCTTACGTTTTACTTCGATTTCTTCTGCCTTACTTAAATTTTCTGGTGCCTTTTCATCTGGTACTTCCATGACTTGCATATTTACATAGGCATTCAACCGCTTCACATACTCTTCCATGCCTTGTTTTAAATATTTCTCTTTTAATTTTCCAACTGTGATAATTTGTATTTTCATCGTTGTTTGTCCTTCTTTGTCATTTAAATTTATTGTTTCATTTTATCTTATATCTACACATGGTGAAGGAATTTATTCAAAGTTGTCTCTTTTTATCCCCATCGTCGGTTTCCCTCATCCATTTATAACCATTTAAGATTCTACCTCATTTTACCGATAATAATAAGTATATACTGTAATTTATTTTGTTCATTCCATAATTTTACCGAGGAGAGTTATTGATGAGTATATTTGCAAGAAAAGATAAAATAGAAAGTAGTTTAAGGGAAGAGGCTAAAAAGCAACTTCCACATGTAAAAATTGATGTGAAACATGATAAAAATTTGTTACAACAGTTATCCTTCATTGATCTAACAGTGGATGATTTAGCTGTAGCAAAAGTTATACAGCCACTTATTCAAGATCATATTGCGGATATATATAATCCTGTCTACAACAACCGTTTCCCTGGTATTAGAAGTGTTGTAGACATGACGCCTATAGGAATTGACTTGGAAGGTAGCCAACAATATGTTGTGGGATTTTTTGATGGTATCATTGATGATCAGTTTGCCCAGAGAAGATATCAGCTAAGTAACTATTATCTTACAACTGGTGTCGAGGTTAGATGGTACCTTTGTACAAATCAGGCGTTTGTAAACAACATATTAGATATTTTAAAAGATACATATAAAGATGATATCGATAGCTTTTTACTCGCTTCTAAAGCTACAACCAAAATCTTTAATTTAGAGATGCAACTTTGTTTATCCAGTTTACAAGAACTACAAAATGAAGCAATTACCCAACAAGAATTGCAAGCGAAACAAGGGATTAAGAAAACAATTGGTGCGATTACACAAGATCTAGCTGCGATGTCAGAGGAAGTAGGGGCTTCTGTGGCGGATGTCGTACTACGTTCTGAGTCCATGCAATCTGATTTAAGTAAGGGGTTACAATCCTCCATTGCGACATCGGAAACTTCCACGACTGGAAGAAAACAATTAGATCAAGTCATTCAGCATACAGAATCATTAAAAGATAGTGTAGATGAAATTCAAACGAGCATTAATTCATTAGAGGTAAACTCTAGAAAAATTGGTGATATTGTCGCGATGATTACTTCTGTTGCAGAACAGACAAATCTTTTAGCCCTTAATGCTGCGATTGAAGCTGCAAGGGCGGGGGAACATGGCAAAGGATTTTCTGTTGTTGCGGATGAAGTTAGGAAGCTTGCTGAACAAACAAAGTCATCTTCTAGTAATATTACAGAATTGATTATCTCCACAACAAAACAAATTGAAGATGTCGTAAAACAAATCGATGAAGTGAAATCCAATACATTATCGGCAAATAAAAATGTCCAGGACACTGCGAAAAGCTTTGATGAGATTCTTCATGCTAGTACTACTAGCAAAGAACAAAACGAACGAAGTAACCAAGATATGGTCAATTTCACAAGTATATTAAAAGAAGTTGGCGAGGCAGGTACGAAGCTATCTAATTTGGCAGATGATTTAAATCAAACGATGCAAGGATATTAAATATTTAAATGAATGGCTCTTATTACTACTTTCTACAATGAACAAGTAGTAATAGGAGTTTTTTTATTTTTTGC
Source organism: Paracerasibacillus soli (assembly GCF_042432965.1). NCBI lineage: Bacteria > Bacillati > Bacillota > Bacilli > Caryophanales > Bacillaceae > Paracerasibacillus > Paracerasibacillus soli. Next base: position 21,889 of record NZ_JBHLWL010000020.1, read on the forward strand.
CTATGAGGATTGCAAGTTCATCGTAATTGAAATGTCTACTTTGTTTTGTGGGTCACCTTATGAGCGGATGTATGATAAACTATTCTAAATACATTTTACAGAGAGCTGGGATGAGATGTTTATTTACGAGGTGGATGAGGAAGTCTTACTGCGCATGTTGATGACGGGTGAGGCAGAGCGTTTATTTACGATAACCGATCGGTCGCGACATTATTTAAAGGAATGGTTACCGTGGGTGGATGAAACGAAAACTGTTGCTGATTCCAAGCAATTTATTGAGAATTCCTTTCATATTTATGCAGAACAGACTGGACTAACTGCGGGGATTTTTTATAAAGATAAGCTTGTCGGAGTTGCTGGATTTAATGGATTTGATTGGCGCAATCGGATTGGGTTCATTGGTTATTGGCTTGATGTGAAATACCAAGGTTTAGGTATTATGACGAGAGTTGCAAGTGCTTTAACAGACTACGCATTTAAACAATTACAATTAAATCGTGTCGATATTCGTGCTGCCTATGAAAATAAAAAAAGTCGTGCGATACCAGAACGACTCGGATTCACAAAGGAAGGGCAAGTTCGCCAAGCAGAATGGCTGTACAATCATTACGTTGATCATGTTGTATATGGCATGCTTGCGAGTGAGTGGGAGGATTTGCGAAGAGGGGTGGAGTCATGAGGTTTTACATTGCCTCTAGCTTTGCTAATAAAGCGAACGTTCGGTATGTAAGTACGGCATTACAAGAATCAGGATTCGTTCATACGTATGACTGGACAGAAAATGAACGGGCGGTAGATGTTTCAACGCTTAAAAGGATTGGACGGATTGAAAAGCAGGCGGTAGCAGACAGTGAGCTTTTCATTATGATGCTTCCAGCTGGAAAGGGGAGTCATATTGAGCTTGGTATGGCTATTGCACTGCACAAGCAGATTTTCATCTATGCTGCGGATGAAATTACACCTGCACATGCTAGTACGTTTTATTATATAGACGGCGTAACACATGTTAACGGTGAAATAGATGACTTCATTGAAAACATAAAAAATCTAAAAAGGAAAAGAATATGACTAATTTAAAAGCGACATTACAATCATTAAACTTTCATGATCACAAACAAATCCAACAGTTAAATCTAGATGTGTTAATCGAAGACATGCTACAAAATATTGGTTCGACTGACCCTGTGTTACGGGATGAATTAATTTATACGACTTTCGGTAACCTAATCTATCATGACTTTTTCACGATAGAACAGCGGACCTATTTATTACAAAAATGTGTGACTGACGATTACCTTTTTTATCGCATTGGGGAATCGAAAACAGATTCTGTGTTTACACGTTCTTTTTCAGCCTTAGTGTTGGCATTGCTATTGAATCACGATCGGGAGAAATTGGATTTACCTATTGTAGAAATAAAGCATGCTATTGCATGTAGTATTAATTATTTAAACGAAGAACAAGATACACGTGGATATGTGGAGGAAAAGGGCTGGGCACATAGCATTGCACATGGGGCTGATTATTTAGCTGCAGCGATCAATCATCCTGTTTTTGATATGGAAAATGCCAATAACTGTCTTGATACGATGATGGCTTGTTTATTTAAAGATGGGCAATATAAAGACGAAGAGGATAATCGGCTACTCTTTGCAGTAGATGCACTCATAAGTAGAAATTTAAAAGAACAACTAATGATTGATTGGATAATGAGCATGGTGGAAAAGATTCATGATATGCTGGATTCTCAACCTGCACAAACTACAACTTATCATCAAAGATTAAATGTCACAGCATTTCTAAAATCACTATATTTCCGCCTATCCTATCATGGAGATACATATACTGCCGCAACGAACCTCATACACGAAAAATACTCCTTTTGAAACATGGGGACGGTTCTGCTGTTTCACTCTTTCTTGGCTGAAACACGTGGAATAGGAGACAGGTGGGATGAAACGCAGGGACGGTTCTCCCGTTTCATATTTCCTCTGCTATTTTGGTTGATGAAAATGACGCAGAAGAACCGTCCCCATGTTTCACCCATGTTTCACTCATTGATTATTCTTCTTGGCGCTGATACAATAATTCATTGTGAAATAAAAAACATCTTAGATTAGGCAGAAGGGAATTTTTTTATGCAGTTCTTAATTGGTATACTTGGCTTGTTAGTTTTTCTTGGAATAGCTTGGGCTATGTCGAAGGACCGGAAAAACATAAATTTTAGGGCAATTGGTATTATGTTTGGTATGCAAATAGTCCTTACATTTCTTATGTTAAACACGAATATTGGGTTGAGGGTTCTTAATTCCATTGGAAATGTGTTTACTAAACTTGTTGAGTTTGGCTTAGAGGGAGTTGACTTTGTAGTCGGGGGCTGGATTCCAGAAGGACAGGCTCCTTTCTTTATTAACGTACTCCTTATCATCGTATTTACTTCGACGATTCTTTCTGTTTTAACACATATCAAAGTCTTACCTTTATTGATTAAATGGGTAGGGGGAGGGCTTTCTAAAATAACCGGACTTCCAAAAGTTGAATCATTCGTTGCGGTAGGTTCTGTCTTTTTTGGACAGAGTGAAGTATTCCTGATGATAAAAAATCAGTTAGCTACCTTAAACAGAAATAGACTATTCATTATATCGACTTCTGCGATGGGTTCTGTATCTGCTTCCATTGTCGGTAGCTACATCGCCATGATTCCACCAAAGTTTGTGTTCACAGCTATGGTACTCAATATGTTTAGTGCACTTATCATGTCTTCTACGATTTTCCCTGTAAAAGTGGAGAAAGATGATGAACAAGTAGACATAAAAGGGATTGTACAGACGCGAAATGTGTTTGATGCAATTTCTAATGGTGCTTTAGATGGTGGAAAGATTGCACTTATTGTTGCATCCCAATTGATTGCATATGTTGGCTTGATCGCCTTAGTTAATGCTGTACTAAACGGCCTTGCGGGAGTAGATTTACAAACTATTTTAGGTTATGTATTTGCACCGATTGCCTTCATCATGGGCACACCAATTCATGATATTATGCAAGTAGGGGGATTAATGGGGACGAAATTGGTAACAAACGAATTTGTTGGGATGCTATCCTTACAAGACATTGCCAATCATCTATCTCCAAAAGGACAAGCAATCATCTCGACATATCTTGTATCATTTAGTAACTTCTCTAGTATCGGTATTATTGCTGGATCCGTACAAGCATTAAACGGTCAAAAGGCAAAGGAAATCTCCTCATTCGGATTAAAACTGCTCTTTGTAGCATCATTAGCATCCGCCTTTTCAGCAACTATTGTTGGTTTGTTTATATAAATTTAATGAAGCGAGGGGAAGCGCAGAAACAGCTCCTCCGCTTCATTTTAGCAAAACAGAGGGACGGTTCTCATGCTTCATTTTGATGATGCACGAGAACCGTCCCTCTGTTTCACCTCTGTTTCAAATCACAAATGTGGGATTAATAGTACGCCCCAAATAAGTGTAATGAATGCTGCGAAGATCATTGCTAATGAGGAGAAGGTTGCTTCTTGTTTACCATATTCCATTGCTTTGTTCGTGCCGACTCCGTGTGCGCCCATTCCGAGTGCAAGTCCTTTGGCAATAGGCGTTTTAATGGAAAGCCATCTAAGTACACTTGGTCCTACGACACCACCAACAACCCCTGTTATGATAACAAAGACTGTCGTCAATGTTGGTAACCCGCCAATTTCCTTTGACACTTCTATCGCGATTGGAGTTGTAATTGACCTTGGCAAAATAGAAGTAACAAAATCATAATTTAAATGAATCAACTTGGATAATGCTAATGTTGAAAAAATCGCCACTAGTGTTCCCGTCGTGATGCTAATCAAAATTATCCCCATATTTTTTCTTACAACGGCCATATTTTTATAAATGGGGACAGCAAAGGCAACAGTAGCAGGCCCTAACATATGGGATAGCCATTTTGAATCTTGTAAATACTGATCTGCTGAAACATGCATCAATAAAATCAATACAATTAACAAAATAGGCGAGAGTAATAATGGATGAAATAACGGAAATGTTACTTTCTTATACACCTTTTTCGATGCAACATAGATAAGATAAGTAACGATTGTAAACACAATTACCATCATTTAAGATCGACTCCCTTTTCTAGCAGCTATCTTATCTGCAGTTAGGCCAGTTAATCCCATTACGATAATGGTACTAATTGTAATGAGTAAAACAATTTCCAGTCCCTGCATACTCATGATTTGTTGGTAATTCACAATTCCTACAGCCGACGGAACAAAGAATAGCAATAGCTCTGCCATTAACCAACTGGCTCCCTGCTCCACCCACTCAATTTTAACAATTCGAAAGCTTAGGGCTAGAAATAATAACAGCAATCCAAACATCGATCCTGGGATTGGTAATGATAAAACATGCTTTAACGCCATGCCTAAAAAGAGAAAAACATGCAAAAATAAAACTTGTATAATAATGATTCCTAGCTTTTTCACCTAAAAGACTTCCTTCTTCATAACTGATTTTTATAAAATATATGTCTAAGAATCATATTACGGCATTTTCCACCATTCGTAAAATACATATCTGGAATGGTTTTCATAACTTTTCGTTATAATGGGTCTTTCAAAATAAAATCAATGAAGGCTCTACCTGCATTTGAAATATAACGGCCCTTTTTAGTGATCACAGCCAGTCTCCACATAATCGTCGGTTTCAATCTAATAATATTCGTATCCTTTGTAAATAGTCGGTTACAGATCGACCGTGGCAAAATCGATAATCCTAAATTTGCAGCAACCATTTCAGACATCAAATCCCACTGGGAACTTTTAAATAATATATTAGGCTCAAATCCAGCTGTAATAAAAAAGTGGTTGCGAATAATTTGGTTCAACGCAAATTCTTCATGGTAAAAAATAAATACCTCGTCCTTTAAATCCTTTATATCTACTTCTTTACGTGAAGCCAAAGGATGATCTTGATGAACAAGTAGCATCATTTCTTCCTCAACAATTGGATATGTGTGAAATATTTCCTCATCAACAGGCAATACCGCTACACCAAGTTCAAATTCTTCCTCTTCCACACTCTTTACGATCCGCGCACCGCCATACTCCGTAATATCTAGTTTAATATTAGGATAAGCTTTGTGAAACTTTGCCATTACACGTGGGAAAAATAAACTCCCAATAAAAGGTGGCAATCCAATATTAAGTTGGCCAATAGATAGATTAGTCAAATCACTCAACGTCAATTTCATTTCATCAATTAATCCTGTCATTTTTCGAGCATACTCTAATACTACATTGCCCGCATCTGTTAAATGGCTTGTCTTATTTGTTCGTATGAGCAATGTGGTACCTAACTCCTCCTCCAAAGCCATAATAGACTTACTCAACGCAGGCTGCGAGATATGCAATTGTTCCGCTGCCTTTGTAATACTTTTATGCTGTGCTACTTCCACAAAATATAGTAATTGCCTGAATTCCAATGAAGTGACCTCCTCTATTCGTTTATCTCCATATCATTATCTCTATATTACATGATTCCCTTATTGTTTTAAAATCCAGGCAAAACTCCCGTTAAAAATTTAAATTAATAAAACCCATCCTCATGTTTTGAGAATGGGTTTTGACTCAGGGATTATTTTTTTGAAAAAGTTAGTTTACTGCTTTTAGTTTGTTCAAAAGATGGATCTTCAGAACCGTATAGACCTCTTTGAACTTTCCTCTTATAAGCTTCCGTTAAAGACTAATCCTCCTTTTAAATTGATGATTTTTTGGATACTTTGTCTTTTTACAAAAATACTTTTATATTGTGCGCGACCTTTTTTATCTTTTAAAACAATGACGCGTTTATTTGCATTGTCTTCTACTACTTTTACTTGATACTTAGCTACATTCACATGTTTTTTTAAGTTTTGATACTCAGGTAATTTACTAATATTTGTTGCTGTAGTTTGTTTTTGTGATTTTTTTGTTACTTTCTCACTTTTCGCCTTTTGGGTTACTTTTTGTTGTGTTGTTTTTGTAGTTGCCTTTTTTGACACTTGTGTTTTTGTATTTGCTTTTACTTTAATTGTACCTTTAGATGTCAAAGTACCTTTATATACCAAGCCCCCTTTAACGTTCACAATTTTATGTATACCTTGTCTTTTTACAAAAATGCTCTTATATTGTACATGGCCTTTTTTATCTTTTAATACAATGATGCGTTTATTTGCATTGTCTTCTACTACCTTTGCTTGATACTTAGCTACATTTACATGTTTTTTAATGTTTTGATACTCAGTGAATTTGCTAATATTTGTTGTTGTAGTTTGCTTCTGTGATTTCTTTGTTACTTTCTCACTTTTCGCCTTTTGGGTTACTTTTTGTTGTGTCGTATTTGTAGTTGCCTTTTTTGACACGTTTGTTTTCTTTTCATTTTTTACAGTTGCTTTTGCTTTACCATTGGAAGTTAAAGTTCCATTAAATACTAAACCACCTTTGTAGTCGATGATTTTTTGGATGCTTTGTCTTTTTACAAAAATACTTTTAAATTGATCATGGCCATTTTTATCTTTTAATACAATCACACGGTTGCCTACATTATTTTCCACAACCTTTGCTTTATATTTTGTAACGTCCACATAGTTTGTTAAATTATTCCACTCAGGTAAGGTAGTTACATCCTGCTCCGTTTGTGAAAGTGTCATAACTGGTGTGTAATGCCCCTGGTTATGATGTACTGTGCTAACACCTGTAAATCCTCCTGCTAATAATAATGCACTTGCTGCTGATAAAATAACTGTCTTCATGTTTGTCCATCTCCTCTTGTTTGATTAACTACATCATAAAACAACTTTTTTAAAATACACTGTGAAAGAAATGAGAAATCCATGAGAATTTGACACATGGGGACGGTTCTTCTGTTTCATCTTCATCACAAACTACCAAGGGGGTAAGTTACGATTCCTATCTTATCCATTAAAAAGCCCATCCTGCCAAGGTACTGGTGCTGTACCACGGCAGGATGGGTTTTGGATCCAAACTTTGAAATTCTATTTACAGGCTTCCGTTAAAAATTAAACCGCCTTTATAATCAATGATCTTTTGTATGTTTTGTTTTTTTACAAATATACTTTTGTACTGTTCATGACCGTTTTCATCTTTTAAAACCATTACACGTTTATTTGCATTATCTTCTACCACTGTGATTTTTAATCCCGCAATATCTACGTTTTTAGTTAAGTTCTTATACTCCGGTAATGTGCTTACATCAGAATCGTCCGCCGTGGTTGATTGGCTTTGTGCATCACTTTCTGTTGCATCATCTGTAACTTTCTCAGATGAAATTTTTCCGCTATATATAAGTCCACCGTTTAAATCAATGATTTTTAAGTGATTTTGTCTTTTTACAAAAATGCTTTTAAATTGAGCTTGGCCATTCTCATCTTCCATCACAATAATCCGCTTGTTATCATGATCCTCGACAACCTTTACTACAAAATTGTCGACATCTACATATGTACGAAGGTCATTCCATTCAGGGAGCTTTTCTAGTTCACTCTCTTGACTACTTTCTTGAACATCATTATTTACTGGTTCTTGTTTCTGAACTTCTCCTTCTTTATTCGAAACGTTTAGGTCTTCCTGTTCATCTTGATGATGCTGCAGTGCGCTTACTCCAATCGCACCACCTACTATAACAAGTACACTCGCTACTGTAATAATAATTGTTCTCATGTTGGTTAATCTCCTCTGTCTTTTGTAATTAATTCCATCATAAGATAGCACCATTAAAACAGTCTGAGAATAAAATGAGAATTTGATGAGAAAAGGAAAAATGAACTATAAAACCATGATGAAACAGGGTGCCGTCTCCATGTTCCCCCCCTTGTTTCACTCACAAAGTGAAACATCAGAACCGTCCCCATGTATCAAGCACGAGAATCACCCTCCTGTTTCAGCTGCAAAGTGAAACAGGAGAACCGTCCCCATGTTTCATTCGGCTAGGATTTTGACTATGGTGTCGATGTAGTCTGTGATGTGGCCGTCGATATAATTGTTGATCATGATGGAGAAGATGAGGTTCTTTCCGTTTTTGGTTGTCATATATCCAGATAACGTATTTACGCCTGTTAATGAGCCTGTTTTTGCTTTCACTTTTCCTTTTGTTAGGTCATCTGTTAAGCGATAACTTAATGTTCCCCCTACTAATCGCTCATGTTCACCTGCAACGGGCTGTGAGGCTTCATATGCTGGAAACCACACTTTACTTTGTACATTGTATAATAATGCTGTCAGTTCGTTTGGTTGAACAATATCTTTATGTGACATGCCCGATCCGTCCCGTAATAGGAAACGCCCTTTATCCATTCCTAAACCTTTCAGTTGGTCTGCCATCACTTCCAAGCCCTTATCCCAACTTCCTTCTCCTTTAGCAAATCTCCCCATTTCCTTTACAAGCATCTCCGCATGTCCGTTATTACTCAGCTTCATAAAAGGAATCAGTATTTTTTCCAATGGCATAGATTCATGTGTTACAAGCACTGTCGCATCCTTTGGTGTTTTCTTACGTTTCACTTCCGAAGATATCTTGATACCGTGTTCCGTTAATGATGCTTGCAACATATACAAAGTAAAATCTGTTGGTTCCCAAACCGCACGCCATACTTCTTTAGAAGAACCACTTGGAATGGCCCCGTCTATTATTAAATTATTTGTGCCATGTTCACGTTCTATCGTTACTTGATTTAATTCGCCTTTCCGTACAGTTTTTGCATGATTGATGACTTTTACATAATCATTTTTTGGTTGAATTTCTATATGAGGTGCTTGACCTACCTTTTCATTGGCCTTCACTGTCACAATAATCGAGCCTGTGTCATAATCATCATTCGGTGACATCGTCAACGCCGATACAGCTGCACCTGTATAATTAAATTCATCCGACCAGTTTAAATCCTGTGAATATCGCTCATCATCATACCACGTATCATCACCAATGAGATGACCAGTTACTTTTTGAATCCCTTTTTCGTGTAATTGTTTTGCAAACGTATCAAGATTCTCCTTTAATAAGGTTGGATCACCTTTTCCCTTTATGTATAAATTTCCTTCCAATACGTTTCCATCTATTTTTCCGTCCGTTAAAATTTCCGTTTCAAATGTATAATCTCCACCCAATGTTTCAAGCGCAGCAGCACCAGTAAGCAACTTCATATTGGAAGCTGGTTGAAAATTTGTATCTCCATGATGTGAGTAAATTAATGTCCCATCTTTTGCATCACGTACACTTACACCAACACTGGCACCTTGTAAAGGACCGGAAGCGATAACCTCCTTTAATTTGCGATCGAGTTCCTGATCATTTTTCAGTTTTGCCGTTGTTGGCGTTGCAGTGGCAAGTGGTGTGGTAGTCTTTTCAACCATTTGCTGCATATCCTTTTCTGAAATAAACTTTTCTTGTTTCGTTGAAAAAATAGACCGCGTTGCAGTAGCGTCTGCAGCACCTTTTTTACCTACCGTAGCTTGAAATAAAAAAATACTGAGTCCAGCAAAAATCATCACACTACATATAATAGCCAATTTCCTTTTCATGAAGCTTCACACACACCTTTTTGTAACATATATTATTTGCTTTCATTATACAGTTTTATGGAGTTGTTCAAAAGGGTCATTTAAAATATGACGGGGCTTTCTTAAGAATTTTATACAAAATAAAAAGAACAGACCCTGATTAATCAAGATCTGTTCCATAAAGGGGAAGATTAATAGTCATAGTATGACCTGGATAATCTTTTTTTATACATTTATTTTAAATTCATGTTCCTATTTTGCTAAATGGTAAATCAAGAAGTAGATTATAAAAATAAGTTTAGCAATAAATAAAACAATCCTCCAAGTGTAGCGGAAATCGGTAATGTTATCACCCAAGTAACAACCATCCGCTTCGCTACTCCCCAGTTTACACCTTTCACTCGGTGAGAGGAACCAACACCTAAAATGGCGGAAGAAATAACATGTGTTGTACTAACAGGTAAATGAAATAACGTTGCGCCGAAAATAACTGTTGCTCCAGTTAAATCTGCTGCTACACCATTAACTGGGCGGATTTTCATTATTTTTCCGCCTACCGTTTTGATAATTCTCCAACCACCAATCGATGTTCCTAAAGCCATGGCGGTGGCACAAGCGATTTGTACCCAAAACGGCACGTCATCCGTTGCGTGGAAGCCTCCAACAATTAATGCCATCGTAATAATCCCCATTGATTTTTGTGCATCGTTTGTACCATGGGAATAAGATTGAACAGCGGCAGTTAACACTTGAACCATTCGAAAACGTTTATTTGTTTTTGCTAAATTACTATTTTTAAATATCATTTTTATGATGGAATAAATAATATAACCGGCAATGAAGGCAATAACTGGTGAAAGAAATAGACCTTCTAATATGGAGATAAATCCTTTATATTGAACAGCGCCAAACCCAGCAGAAACGATGACTCCACCAGTAATGGCTCCAATAATAGCATGTGAAGAACTACTTGGTATTCCAAAATACCATGTAATCAAATTCCAAGCAATTGCAGCAAGTAGGGCTGCTAAAATAACAGTTGTTCCATTGTTTAAATCAAATGGATTAACAATTCCACTTGTAATTGTTTTGGCAACACCTGTAAAAGTTATCGCTCCTAGAAAGTTCATAACAGCAGCAAGCATAATTGCTCTTCTAGGTGTTAGCGCCTTTGTTGAGACAGACGTTGCAATGGCATTTGCGGTATCATGGAATCCATTTATAAAATCAAAAATGAGTGCTGCTACAACGATTAATATGACAATGACGAGTAAACTATCCATAAATTATCCCTTCGTTATGCATTTTTCATAATAATGCTTTGTAGTGTACTTGCTACGTCTTGACAATGATCAGCAATTTCTTCTAACACTTCATAAATTTCCTTGTACTTAATTACTTGTAAAGGATTAGCTTGTTCATCTTGAAATAAGCTGCGCAAAGCTTCCAGATAAATAATATCACATTTACTTTCATGATCTTTAATGCGTATAACATGTGGCTCAATATTACTTAATTTACCATCCGCAATCATTTGAATGGATGTGACGATTTCCTCGGAACATTTATATATGTATTCCGTAAACTGGTCGATATAGTGATTGGAATTGATGATCTGGTACACATCCATAAGTGCAGTTAGCTCTTCCATGCCGTCGATAATATCATCTAAACGCATCGCTAACTGTAAAATATCTTCACGTTCAATTGGGGTAATAAATGCTTGGTTCAAATCACGAATAATAGCATGCACTTTTTCATCAGCTTCTGACTCATATGTCTTAATCGTCATCGCAAACTCATGCAAGGTTTCCTTATCATTAATTTTAAACTGAACAAAGTACTTCGCTGTTTCGTGCAAGTGATTAGCAAAATCAACGAGGTATGACGCAAACTTATCCGGCTTCTTTTTAAACATATGTAGCCCTCCATTTTATTGAAAAACTTCGATATATATTGAATAACCTCTCTAAGTACAATTAAAATTATACACCTATTTCATGCCTAGCTTCCAAAGATTATTTTAAAATGACATGTTGTAAATAGTTTACCCAACAGAAATAAAACTATCATACCGTATGAAACCTACAATTAAGCCTTTTCCTTTAATTATGGCGAAATTTTGCCAATTTCATCCTGACGAACTTGAGATACTACATAATAATTTCATTAAAAATCAATCCATCTTGTGTCGATAAAATTTTAAGTCTTTTTTCCCTTTTCGCGAAGATACTTTTATATTCCATCTCCCCTGTTTCTTGATCTTTAAACAAAATAATTCGTTTATTTTTATTATCTTCAACAACTTGTGTGTCATAGAGAGATGTGTCAATATTCGCTTCTAACATCGGGTATTCTATTAATGTTTCTGTACCTTTACTTTTAACTTGCACATCTTTAGCTTCACTTACACTAGATTTATTTCCGACAATATTATTTTGGACATCGCTTTTCTCCACCTCTTTATCCATACACCCTACAAGGATGGAACTAACAAGCGTTCCCAAAATAAGTACTTTCTTCAAACAACCACTCCTTTTAAAAAAATCCACAAGACTTATTATGATAAAAAAAATACTAAAAATAAAGGATTTTAATGGACTTTTTTATTTTTTTTATACTTTTTCTTCTATATGAGATTTCATTACCCGGGAAATAACGACAGAAATCTTCAAATTCCCTCTCGACTTTTACATATCGAGAACAAAGATTAACTAGGACTTTTATCTTTTTCCTACATGTTATGATTGCTGTTATCCACTATCCATTGATTACATTTGCATCAATCTTCATGACGCCTTTCTATAACGTATTTTTAACAAAAAAAAGAGAATCTCCTTATCACAAAGGAGAATCCCCTTTCCAATGAATAAACATATAGTGGCATAGCATTTTATATCGTTTGTACCTTATGCAAATGAGCGAAAATCCCATCGCGTTTAATTAAATCATCATGGTTACCTTCTTCAGCGATACCTTCTTTTGTGATGACCATAATGCGATCTGCACTTTTTATCGTTGCGAGGCGGTGTGCAATGACAATGGTCGTTCGGTCCTTCGCTAGTTCGCTTAATGCCTGTTGAATAATGCTTTCCGTTTCAGTATCTAGAGCAGATGTCGCTTCATCAAGAATTAAGATTGGTGGATTTTTTAGAAACATCCGGGCAATTGCAATGCGTTGTTTTTGTCCGCCAGATAATTTTAATCCTCGTTCACCAACTTGCGTATCATATCCATGTGGTAACTCTTCAATAAATTCTTCCAAATGCGCACGCTTGGCTGCCAGTCTAATTTCCTCATCCGTTGCATCCAATTTACCATACGCAATATTTTCTCGTAATGTCCCCGTAAATAAAAACACATCTTGTTGCACAATTCCAATTTGACTCCGTAATGATTGCTTCTTTATTTTGCGAATATCAATGCCATCAATCGTAATTTGACCGCTATCGATATCATAAAAACGTGGAATTAAGGAAGATATCGTCGTTTTACCTGCTCCAGATGGCCCAACAAGGGCAACCGTCTCACCGGCTTTCATATTAAAGCTCATTGCTTTTAATATCGGTCCTTGTGTCTTTTCATAACCAAATGTTACTTTATGGAATGATATAAAACCTTTTAAGTCTGGTACATCAATGGCATCTTTATCATCAACAATATCTGGGTCAACATCTAGCATTTCCGTAAATCGTTTAAAGCCAGCCATACCTTTTGGATAGAGTTCTAACAATGCACTTATTTTTTCTATTGGTTTAAATAATACGTTTGTTATAAGTACAAAGAACACTAATTCCCCATATGACAAAATATTGGAATACGTTAACCAAGCTCCGACAATTAATACGACGAGCACCATTAAACGCATCAACATATAAATATTGGAATTAACAAAAGCCATAACACGATATGCGCGTAATTTTGCTGTTCTATATTTATAATTATTTTTTGTAAACTGTGCCATCTCATGATCTTCGTTTGTAAATGACTGGACGACACGTGCTCCAGAAACAGAATCTTCAACACGGGCATTAACCTCTGCAATATTTTCATACATGTTTTTCCATGCTGCGTTCATTTTGATATTACTATACGAAATCAAAGCGATTAGGATTGGAACGGTACATAAAATAATAATCGCAAGATGTGCATTAATATTAAACATAATGAGAAACGCACCAAAGAAGGTCATAATGGCGATAAAGAAATCCTCTGGTCCGTGATGCGCTAATTCACCAATATCGAAAAGGTCATTTGATATACGACTCATAATATGTCCTGTCTTTGTATTATCAAAAAATCGAAAGGATTGTTTTTGAACATGACCAAAAAGTTCTTGTCGCATATCTGTTTCTATATTTGTTCCAAGCTTATGTCCCCAATATGTCACCACATATTGCATGAATGTACTGAGCAAATAAACAAATAGCAACAAAATACTTACTGTTATAATCACACTCCAATTGTTTCCTGGCAGTAGATCGTCGATAAAATGTTGTACTGCAACTGGAAAGGCTAATTCTAGTAAGGCCACAAAAACCGCACATGAAAAGTCAATAATAAATAAGCGACGATGCGGCTTATAGTAAGAAAAAAATCTTTTAATCATCTAACCTGCACTTCCTTTATGTCTCATCTTTTTCTTTGATGCTCTTTTCATATTATTAGCTGCACCTTAACCTCCATAGTAGACCAAAACTGTTCAGTCGTGAAAACTATCCTCACTAACATCGCTCCAGCAGAATACTTCGCTTTCCGCGGGCACGGACTCAGCCTCCTGCCCCAACACTGGGGCAAGGCAGGTTAATTGCGCAACGTCTTGTTGCAAACCTGCACTAGTACTTCCTGTACGTCGGAAGTTGAAGCGTTGCCCGCGAAAAGCAACGGTCCGTAGCGAAAGACAACCTAACACGCAAAACAGTTTGGTTCTATTTTGTTAAAAGCAACATTCTTTTTGAAAACAGCTTTTCATTATTAACCTCTACTATACAGGCTTACATTTTATAAGGAAAATTATAAGTACTAGCATATAAATTAGTTAGCAAGATTGGTCAAGCCGTAGCATAAACATGTAAAAAGAGAAAAAATAGGGGGGAGAAGAAGAATATGTTAGATCGCTGGGTACGTTACGCAATTGGCTACGTATTTATTACATCTAGTATCATGAAATTCTTAATAAGTGATTTTAAAATGATGTTTGCAAACTATGGCATACCCTTTCCAGCTACAACCCTTTTTATCGTAGCAATTTTAGAAATTGGCTGTGGAGCACTCATTATAGCGAATATGCATATTAAAAAGGCTACTGTTCCTTTAATCATCATCATGATTGGTGCGCTCTATTTAACGAAGGTCCCCATTTTATTGAAACAAGGAATGCTACAATTTGCTTTTGACGCTCGTTTAGACATGATCATGCTCATCCTCTTATTATTAATTGGCGGCCATTTACCACGTAGAAATGCAGCAACCTAATTTTTTAGTAACTTTCATGGAGAATTACTGAGTTATGCACAAAGTTATCCACATATGCACAAATGTTCTCTATTATTTTGTGTCCGAATAAAAGTTCCCTACTAAATATTGATTTCCCTTTAAAAGCATCCACATAATGTGCATAACATTTTATAATTGGGGATAACTATGCCGATTAAAAGCTTTTTATTTTCACCTTATACACAACATCAAACAGAGAAGTCATGAAAAATAAGCTATCACCTCTCTTCCATGCGAGATGATAGCTTGTTTTTATTCTTGTTTTCCTAATTTAATTTTTGCTTCATGCTTTTTACCATCACGATAATAGATGACATCTAATGTATCCCCAATCTTTTTTTCCTGATATAAGATCTTTCGCAGATCAATCATATCGTTTACATCTTTTCCATCGAGTGATGTAATGACGTCTAATCGCTTCATACCTGCCTTATCAGCTGGTGAAAATGGTTCAACACTCCAAACATAGACACCACCATCTATTTGTTTTGGTAAGTTTAATGTATTTTTCCATTCTTGACGTGGTACTTCTTGCAGTGAGTATATTTCCACACCTAAATATGGTCGTACGACTTTCCCAGTCTTCTCTAATTCACTGATAATCGGATATGCAGTGTCAATCGGAATGGAAAAGCCTATTCCTTCTACTGCCGCCTCATTAATTTTCATTGAATTTATCCCGATAAGTTTTCCTGAAATATTAATGAGCGCGCCACCGCTATTTCCTGGGTTAATGGCTGCGTCTGTTTGAATAACTTCAGCTTGCCAATCCACCCGTCCATCATTGTTAAAATCTTGTGGAATGGTTCTTTGCTTTCCGCTTATGATACCTTGTGTTACAGAACCTGCAAACATTAAACCTAAAGGATTTCCAACGGCAATAACAGGTTCACCAACTTTGACATCATCTGAAGATCCCATTTCAATGACATGGTCAATCTTCTTTTCATCCACTTGCAATACTGCCAAATCAGAAAATATATCTCCACCTAATAAATTCGCCTTTAAGCTCGTATTGTCATTTAAAATAACTTCAATTTCATCTGCACCCGAAATAACATGATAATTCGTGACGATATAGGCATATTTATTATCCTTTTTATAAATTACCCCGGACCCAGAAGCAGCTTCACTTGCTTCTTGTTGTGGATCCCACAAATTATTACTTCGCTGTAGGTTGGATATTCCAACTACAGTTGGTGCAACATCTGCAACAATAGACGTAATTTGTGATGTCACATCAACATTAATATTTTCAGAAGTACCCTTTTGTGATGTAACACCGTTCTGTTGTGCATCATCCACAACATTTGGCCCACGGTTTTTTAAATTAGGCAAAACGATTGTCGCGAACAATACACCTAAAATTACTCCCGCTATTAATGTCAGCACCACATGACTCTTACTTTTCTTCCGATGTGGGTTCGGTGGATAATGATCATCATAATACCCCATTTTACCACTCCTATTCAGGTATGATTGCACATAGAGGCAAATATGAACTTATTATTCCCACCGACCTACTTTCTATGAATGTTTAACGAGAAGACTAGAAATAAATTTTACCCCACTTCGAACATTGGTGTTGCCTGATTTGGATCTGTATCGTGCAATGCGATGTCGATACCACGTTCCTTTAAAACTTGATCGACAGACATTCGCGCTAAGTCTTTCATATTATTTTCTTTACTTAAATGCGCCAAATAAATTCTTTTTGTCCGATTACTAATAATATCCGAGAGGGCAAGCCCACAATCTTCATTTGAAACGTGACCAGAGTCGCCTAAAATACGCCTTTTAACATTCCAAGGATACCGGCTCATCCGTAACATTTCTACATCGTGATTCGCCTCAAATATATATGCATCGGCCCCTTCGATTGTCTTTTTAATACGTTCGGATACATAGCCCAAGTCTGTTACAAGTGCGACCTTTTGGTTGTCATGATGGAATGTATAAAACATTGGCTCAGCTGCATCGTGTGAAACGCCAAATGATTCCACATCAATGTCACCAAAGGTTTGCACGGATTCCATTGGAAACACAAACTTCTGATCTACTGGGATTTTACCAATCATGCCATCCATTGCTTGCCAAGTTTTCTCATTCGCATAAATGGGTAATTTGTATTTCCGTGCCAGAACGCCTAAACCTTTTATATGGTCACTATGTTCATGTGTTACTAATATGCCACCTAGAGAGGCCGGATTAGCCTGTACTTGTGCAAACAGACTTTCTAATTGCTTCCCACTTAATCCGGCGTCAACTAGTAATCTTTCCCGATCTGATTCAATATAGAAGGCATTTCCTGAACTTCCTGATGCTAATACACTAAAACGCAAACTCATGATATGTCACTCCGATTAATTTGTTCCAATTTATCCTCCAGCTGCTCGATTAACGTATCTTTTAATTTATCGTTACCTTGCAGCATGATAATCTTATCTAAATTCGTCTTGATGGCATCTTTTAAAAACTCCAGTTGATTTCCTGGAAAAACCATTCCTTCAATCGCATTTACAAAATAATGTTGTTCATTATTTACAGTTACATTCCATGTTGGAACAAATACTTGAACACCACTTTCTAATGGCACAACCGTATGGTAGCCTACTCGCATATCTGTTATTTCTTCACCCGTTTTTAATCGGTTATTTTCATAAAGTTTCCAAACTGCATCTGTCGGCTTAATTAAAGACTTTTTATCTTTATTCGTTTCTGGTTCATCTAACATCGTCTGTGTGTAAGAAGTAATTTCATTATCCTCATTCATATACAAAATAACGATGCCGCTTTTGTTAAAGTAAACAGGGCGTTGATTGGTTACTTGAAAAAGATAAATAACACGGTTATCCTTGTCCCATTCACCGAATTGGTATGATTGGTAATGCATGATGAATGAACTCATCACTTCCATTATTTGTTCATCTGAAGTATCTTTCGCTAATTTAATTGGTTTCTTTAGCTCTGAAACAATTAAATTATCATTTAATATTGCAGCATCTTGATTATCCTTCGTTAATAGTAGCTCTATATCTTCTTTCTCAAACTTCCGTTGTTTAACAGATATAAACGACTCATCAGGTAATTCACTTGGCTGCTTTTTAATTTTAATATTCTCATCAGCTAATTGCTGTTCAACTGTAACATCTTGTCGTTCTAAAAGGCCAATATCGGATGATTCTTGTTTTTCAAGAAACTGAATGACTAAGAAAATATCTAGTACTAGGAAGCATATGATAAATAATGATTTTATTTGACTCCATTGCATCCTAGCTCACCCCTCTACTATCAGCGGTTTCATCTGGATTGATGGCTATCCAATTTCCGTTATATTTGATAAACCATGCCGGGTCTAAAATCATAATATAAGAAGCATTGTCTTCATATGAAACACCATACCCAATCCGAATATCTTCAATCTGATCTAATTTATATTTTGTACGGCCTTTTAAATATTGCTTTACCTTTTGACCAGAAGGTAATGTCACTGGTTCTCCTACAATTGAATTATTAAGTTTAAATAATGGTCGTTTATATTGAAATAAGCTTTGGCCTTGCCACACTTGTTCAATAGCAGTAAGACTCGTATTAAATACGGGATATCCCGCGTAATACATCAAATACTTTATTCTATTTTTTTGCATATCCAATTCATCTAACTTGTAAATGTTTGTCCAACCCTTATGTTCATTGATATTTGCTAGACTTTTATCAATTACGTCTAAAGGTCGTAACAACCCAATCTCATCTTCTTGAATCGGGTCCGTAAACTCCATATAACGTCTATCAGGGCTAACAAGCATTTGCCTTTTGCCATCTGTGTAATATGCAATATCCTCATTGGAGAGATTACGGCTTACTAATGATGGGTCATAAAACATTGCATTGACAAGCTTTTTAGGATTCATCATATTAATTGTAAATGAACGTCGGACTGCATCCTTTTCATGCTTTGGAATAAATATTGGTGTTTTTGCATCTTCAAAAACGGTATATTCCTCAAAGTCATCTATATTTGTTGCGTAACTTTTTAATAGATCATATTTTGTTACATTATTTACTGTTGCAGTAGCCTGCCGTTGCCCGTCAATTGATAAAAAGTGAAAATACATAATCGATTTACTATCATTAAATGTAATCATGACACGTCTGAAAGACCAACTTGGCAAAGATTCTGGTTCCTCATTAAAGGAAAAGACAGAGGGCAACACTTCCATTGGTAATGTGTCTGGGAAACGTAATTCTACTTGAAAGTTATCGTCAGGAATGCGATGTGATTCATCTAATTTAAAATCATAAATCGCCCATGTCTGCATATCTTCATACAATTTATTCTGTTCATTTGGATTTATAAAACCAAAGTATTTTCCTGCATTTTGAAAGATAATGGACTCCGGAGTAATAATGTCCTTTTTTGTTTGCACTTCACCATCAAGATGAAACTCTTCTTCATTAATATATTTATCTTTCGGATCAATGATTGCGTCAAAGTTCGGCTTATACGTCCAAATTGTAAATGTTAATATGAGGCTAATCGCGACTAAAACAACTAAAATATACGTTTTTACTACTTCAATTTTCATTTGCCTTCCCTCCGCCTTCTACCCATTAGCGGGAGTGTAAAGAAAATTGTCGTCCCTTTTCCTTCTCCACTTCTAGCCCAAATGCGTCCATGATGTGCCTCGACAAGTTCCTTTGAAATTGCTAATCCAAGGCCAGAACCGCCTAATTTACGACTTCTTGCTTTATCTGCACGATAAAACCTTTCAAAAATTTTATCTACTTTATCATACGGGATTCCCATGCCTTCATCGGAAATGCTAACTAAAATTTGATTACGTTGTTTCGCAACTTTAAAACGTATTGTCCCTCCCTCAGGAGAGTATTTTATTGCATTTGAAATGATATTATCGAGCACTTGCATAAGTTTATCTTTATCAATCCAAACAAATGATTTGCCACTTTGAAGGTCACGGGTAAATGAGATATGTTCGGGTATGTTCATTTGAAAGCGATCGATTACGTGATGGAAATAACTAATAAACTCGACTCGTTCTCGTTGCAACATAAAGTCCTTATTATCCATTTTTGATAACTGTAATAAGTCGTTTACCATTCGTATCATACGTTCTGTTTCATTTTGGGCAACATTTAAAAAGCGAGGTGCAATTTGCTTATCTTCCCATGCTCCATCTGTTAAAGCTTCTAAATAACTGCGCATTGTTGTGAGCGGTGTCCGTAACTCATGTGACACATTTGATACAAATTCCCGCCGATCTCTTTCTAGTTTTTCCTGTTCCGTAACATCACTTAAAACTGTGATAAACCCAGTAATATCATCTTCTTCATCTGAGATCGTTGAAAAATTAGCACGGATTAAAAATTCTTCTTCATCTGTTCCAAAGTCAATAATCATCGAGCCACTCTCAGGGAGTCGCGATATATCAAAATGTTTTTCATCAAGTCGTAATAAGTTCAACAATAATTCGCCATTACTTTCTTCAGGGTTTTTGTTCAACATAATCCCCGCTGCGTCATTCATTAATGTAACCAATCCAGCAGCGTCAGTGGCAATGACACCATCTGACATGTTCAGTAATATGGAACTTAACTTACGCTGTTCTTTTTCAATCGTCGCATAAGAATGTCGTAGTCGATCATTCATATCATTAAATGAAACAGCAAGTTGTCCAATTTCGTCCGTTCCATACACGTTAACCTTTTGGGAAAAGTCACCCCTCGCAATGGTTTGGGCTTGACGACGCATTTCTTTAATTGGCTTTGTAATTGTACGGGCAACTAAAATTCCTAAAAAGGCGGAAACTGCAATCGCTAAAATAGATCCTTTAAAAAATATTTCATTTACATTTTGTAATTGATCATAGACACCTTCGACAGATGCCTCAATATATATTGCACCAACTATACTACCTTGGTTATTTTTAATTGGTACTGCTCGGACATATAAACGGTTTTCTGTCTTCTGATCAAAGAATTGCCGTTCAGGGGATTCACCGTTTAATGCCTTTTGAACATAATCCTGAACTGTCTTCTTCCCGATAATATCCATGTTTAACGTATCATTCGTGCCAAGTACCCGTCTTTGATCATTTACAACTTGAAGTGTTGTTAAATCTTTTGCATCAATATCTGAGATGATTGTTTGTACATCTTGGATTAAAGTAGGGCCTTGATCATCCTCTGAACGTTCTTTATTAAATGCTTGTTCCAAATTATAACTTAATAACTCTATTCGATCATTGATACTAGATTTAAAGTTTGAAAACAATTCCTTATCAAATTCACTTGCAAAATAAGCACCAATCACTTGGATTGCAACTAATAATAGCAAAATGTAAATAATAATGAACTTTAATTGAATGGAACGAAAAAAACCAATTTTGCCCATGGGAAACTACTCCTGCTCTGGATTTCGTAAATAATAACCTACACCACGGCGGGTTACTATCCACACCGGGTTACTTGGATTCTCCTCAATTTTTTCCCTCAATCTTCTCACCGTTACATCAACTGTACGGACATCACCAAAGTAATCATATCCCCATACTGTCTCTAATAAATGTTCCCGTGTCATCACTTGACCAATATGACGTGCCAAGTAATGAAGTAATTCAAACTCACGGTGAGTAAGCTCAATTTCCTCTCCATCTCTCGTAGCCGTATAAGCATTTGGATGTATTGTTAAATTGGCGATTTCTATATCTTTATTTTCTACATCTGTTTCTTCAGGTGCATGTTGTTGGCGACGTAAATTTGCCTTTACACGTGCAATTAATTCACGATTACTAAAAGGCTTTGTCACATAATCATCGGCACCTAGTTCTAAACCTAATACTTTGTCTATTTCCGAATCCTTTGCAGTCAACATAATAATAGGCATGATTTGTGTTTTACGAATTTCACGACACACTTCATTTCCATCTTTATTAGGTAACATAATATCTAGTAAAATAAGATCCGGTTTCTCTTTTTCGGCTAATGCAATTGCTTCATCGCCATCATATGCACAAACTACTTCATAACCCTCTTTTTCTAAGTTGAAACGTAAGATATCTGCAATTGGTTGTTCATCATCGACGACTAATATTTTTTGCGCCATGTCAACTCACCCTTTTTATTCTTTATATTTTAACGTTTAATTCAATCCTTTTCTCATTTGCATTAAAAATGAGTCTAATAAAATCCCAATTTTGACTAATCTCTTATTGATTATTGATTAACCTTTTGTCTATTTTACCCTACTTTACTATAAATGTCTTGGTATACAGGCTGTATTTTTTAGTACCATGCCTGATAGGATAAATGGATGCTTTCCCGCAAAATTAGTGGCTTTGCAACAATAATGATTGAAATCTCCGAATAGATGAGGTACGTGTTTTTCATAGGAATATTTCCCTTTATTTGGGTTATGCGGAAGGTATTATCTCTCTCCATAAAGAAAAGAGTAAATAGCACGAAGCTAAATTACTCTTTTGATCAGCTCTATTTACGATAGACATTTTTTACAACAACCGTCTGGGTACGATCTGGGCCTACTGAAAAGATAGATAATGGTACACCAGTAAGTTGTGAAATTCTTTCTACATAATGTCGGGCATTTTTCGGAAGTTCATGTAAACTCGTGACATTGGTGATGTCTTCTGTCCATCCCGGCATTTCCTCAAAAATAGGTTCACATTGTGCTAAAACAGATAAATTTGCTGGGAACTCCTCCAACACTTCATCTCGATAGCGATATGCGACACATATTTTCAATGTATCAATTCCTGTTAATACATCGAGTAAAGTTACGGCAAGGTCTGTCAAACCACTTACTCTGCGGGCGTGGCGGACTACAACACTATCAAACCAACCTACACGGCGTGGTCGTCCAGTTGTCGTACCATATTCGCGGCCGACTTCACGGATTTGATCACCAATTTCATCTTGCAACTCCGTTATAAACGGCCCATCTCCTACTCTAGTTGTATATGCTTTTGTCACTCCGACAACATGATTAATTTTAGTTGGACCAACGCCAGACCCAATCGTGACACCACCCGCAATTGGATTAGACGATGTAACAAAGGGATATGTTCCTTGGTCAATATCAAGCATAACACCTTGCGCCCCTTCAAATAAGACGCGCCTTCCTTCATCAAGTGCATCATTTAGCACAACAGATGTATCACATACATACTTTTTCATTTCTTGCCCATGGCGATAATACTCGGTAAATATTTCATCGACTTCTAATGGTTCTGCATCATACAATTTTGTAAATAACCGGTTTTTTTCCTCTATGTTCTGCGCTAGTTTCTCCCGGAATATATTTGCATCTAGGAGGTCTGCAACACGAATACCAACACGCGCCGCTTTATCCATATAGGCAGGTCCAATCCCTTTTTTCGTAGTACCAATTTTATTTACACCTTTTTCTTCTTCTTGCAATTTATCAAGTTTAATATGGTATGGCAAAATAACATGTGCCCGATTACTTACACGTAAGTTTTCTGTTGAGACACCATGTTCGTGCAAATATTTTATCTCAGCAACAAACGCCTTGGGATCTATTACCATTCCATTTCCTAATACACTCGTTTTTTCTGAATAAAATATACCCGAAGGAATTAAATGTAATTTATATGTCGTGCCATCGAATTTTATCGTATGACCTGCATTGTTACCACCTTGATAACGTGCAACAACTTCTGCATGGTGAGAAAGAAAGTCCGTTATTTTCCCCTTTCCTTCATCTCCCCACTGTGTACCAACAACTACTACTGAGGACATGACGCACCTCCACTATTATTCGTGTTTTTTCGTACATTTCGATTTACATACACAAGTTTATCAATAGAATTTGACAAAGTCAACGTAAAATACGTACATTATAGGTGTATGTAGTTTTAATGTTCGTGTTTTACATGTACATTTTAAGTAGTTGTTTAAAATATCCTTCAATAAAAAAACAGCCCATGATGGACTGTTTCTTATCATCTTATTATGCGTGGGCTGGTTCTGGTGGAACATCACTATTTGAATAGCGATGGTCTAAGTCAACGAACTTATTATATTCTTTCACAAACGCTAATTCAACCGTACCAACTGGACCATTACGTTGTTTTGCAATAATAATTTCAATAATATTTTGTTGTTCGGATTCCTTATCATAGTAGTCATCACGGTATAAAAAGCCAACAATATCCGCATCTTGCTCAATACTTCCAGATTCACGTAAATCTGACATCATAGGTCGTTTATCTTGTCGTTGTTCAACGCCACGTGATAACTGTGATAATGCAATAACGGGAATATTTAACTCACGTGCTAAAGCCTTTAATGAACGAGAAATTTCCGATACTTCTTGTTGACGGTTATCTTTCGAATTAGCACTTCCTTGGATTAGTTGCAAATAATCAATAAGAATCATTCCAAGCCCGTGTTCTTGTTTTAATCGTCGGCATTTTGAGCGAATCTCACTTACGCGGATACCGGCAGAGTCATCGATAAAAATACCTGCGTTAGAAAGGGATCCCATCGCCATCGTGAGTCGTCCCCAGTCTTCCGATTCAAGCTGACCGCTACGCATTCTTTGTGCATCAATATTTCCCTCTGCACATAGCATACGTTGTACAAGCTGTTCCGCACCCATCTCCAGACTAAAAATAGCAACATTTTCATCTGTGTGAACCGCAACATTTTGGGCAATATTTAATGCAAATGCTGTTTTACCGACAGAAGGACGTGCGGCGACAATAATTAAGTCATTTCGCTGAAAACCAGATGTAATTCTATCTAGGTCACGATAGCCAGTTGGGATACCCGTTATATCTGACTTTTGATTATGCAGCGTCTCGATATTATCATATACTTCAATTAATACATCTTTAATTGCTTTAAATGCACCAGCGTTTTGTCTATTCGAGACTTCTAATATATTTTTTTCCGCTTCATTTAAAACATCGTCTACTTCATCTTCACGATCATACGTCACGGTTACTATATCTGTAGCTGTTCGAATCAAACGACGTAGCAAGGCCTTTTCTTCAACAATTTTACAGTAGTATTCGATATTAGCCGCTGTCGGAACACTTTGGGCTATTTCTGTTAAATAAGATACGCCGCCCGCTTCATCCAAGCTTTTTGTATCTTTTAATGCAGAAGTAACTGTTAATATATCAATCGGTTCTCCGCGGTCTGACAGTTTTAACATGATTTCAAAAATTCTCTGGTGTCCAGCGCGATAAAAATCCTCTGGCATAAGAAATTGGGATGCAGTCGAAAATGCCTCAGGCTCAAGAAAAATTGCACCAATGACAGACTGCTCCGCTTCTATATTATGCGGTGGTATACGATCATTTATCATAGTACTCAATGCTAATTCCCCTTCTTTCATGACAATACGAGACATTTTTCCTACTTGATAGGTTTTTCAAAAACTCCCTAACCTTACGTTGTCAGTAAAGACGTGAGGGAGTTAAACAAGCACTTTACAAGCAAAATAGAGATGACGAATCGTTCACCCCAATTCGTCATCTTTTCCACTTCTATTTAAATTACATCATATTTCATTTTACATCATTCTTCTTTTCTATTTTACAGTAGAAATTACTTTTCAACAACATGAACTTTTATTGTACCTGTTACATGAGGATGTAATTTGACTGGTACATTTGTGTATCCTAAAGCTTTAATTGGTTGCTCTAATTCAAGTTTGCGACGATCTACCTTAATACCGTGTTCTTTTTGAAGAGCCTCTGCAATTTGTTTACTCGTAATCGACCCAAACAAACGACCTTCACCAGCTTTTGCTTTAATCTCGACGGTTATCTTGTCCAGTTTTTCTTTTAGCATTTCAGCTTGTTGTTGTTCTTCCTTTGCTTGTTCCTTTTGCTGTCTCTTTTGTGCATCAAGCTGTTTTAAATTGCCTGGAGTTGCTTCAACAGCTAAATTATTTTTTAATAAATAGTTTCTTGCATATCCCAATGAGACATTTTTTACCTCACCTTTTTTACCTTGGCCTTTTACATCTTTAAGTAAAATTACTTTCATTTTTGCTCTCTCCCTTCATACATTTCAGAAAGTATATCTTTTAACCACTTTTCCGCTGCATCAACTGTTGTCTTTTCTATTTGTGTTGCAGCATTTGTCAGATGACCGCCACCTTGCATTTTTTCCATTACTAACTGCACATTAATGTCACCTAACGAGCGGGCACTAATGCCTACTTTGCCATCAGCTCGTTCCGAAATAACAAAAGAGGCTTCAATTCCTGTTAATGTTAATAACGTATCAGCGGTTTGTGCAATTAAAACTGAATCATAAGTTTCCCCAGCCTGTGCTTTAGCAATTGCAACATTGTTGAGATAGATTTTCGCCTGTTCAATAAGTTTACTACGTTTTATATATAAATGAAGGTCTTCCTTTAGGAACTGCTGCACAAGCACCGTATCAGCTCCTTTTGCACGTAAATAAGATGCCGCATCAAATGTACGTGAACCAGTACGAAGTGTAAAACTTTTTGTATCTACTGTAATTCCTGCCAATAAGGCAGAGGCTTCTAACATCGATAATTTTTTGTTCTTCGGTTGGTATTCTATTAATTCTGTTACGAGTTCGGCAGTCGATGAAGCGTATGGCTCCATATAAACAAGTGTTGGGTTTTTTATGAAGTCTTCCCCGCGACGGTGATGGTCTATGACTACTTTATTATCTGTTTGTTTCAATATACGTCCATCCACAACCATTGAAGGCTTATGTGTATCGACAACTACGACTAAACTTTTCTCTGTCATTATTTCTAGTGCATCATCTGGTGATATAAAATGTTTCCATAAATCAGGACTTTTCTTAAGTGCCTGCATTAATCGGTAAACACCCATTAGATTATCTTCTTTATCAAAAACAATGTATCCATTCACACCATTCGTCTCTGCAATATTTAATATACCAATTGCAGATCCGATTGCATCCATATCTGGTGCACGATGCCCCATAATAATGACATTATCACTAGCTACAACTAAGCCTTTTAGTGCATGGGAGATTACACGTGCTCTTACTCGCGTTCGCTTTTCCATTGGATTCGTTTTTCCACCATAGAAACGGGCTTTTCCACTATCGTCTTTAATGGCAACTTGATCACCGCCACGTCCTAAAGCTAGGTCAAGACTAGATTGTGCTAATTCTCCTAGAACAGGCAATGATGTATCACCTAGTCCAATCCCAATACTAATTGTGACTGGAATGTTTTGATCCGCATTAATTCCACGAATTGTATCCAATATATTAAATTTACTTTTTTCTAATTCATT
Source organism: Paracerasibacillus soli (assembly GCF_042432965.1). Classification (NCBI taxonomy): domain Bacteria; kingdom Bacillati; phylum Bacillota; class Bacilli; order Caryophanales; family Bacillaceae; genus Paracerasibacillus; species Paracerasibacillus soli. The sequence goes on from NZ_JBHLWL010000020.1 coordinate 49,270, forward strand.
TAGAATTTCGAACGTACCTACTGCCAAGAAACGATCAGAGGACGTACGTTTTAAATAGAGCCCGTACTCTTGTGACCAACTATTTAAAACTGATGTTATTTCTGTGTTCAATTGGCTTTTTGATGTGTCATCCATGTTTTGCGTTACTTCATCATAATTATCTAGGTAAATAATTGCTAAAACAGGCTGTTCATTTTCATAAAGCGTTTGGATTCTATGTTGTTCTGTTCGATCAAATAAGTACAAAAGCCGTTCTTCCTTATGAACTAACACTTCAAATCTTTCGCCATCGAGTGTAATCCATACATCATCCTTATTTTCATTAATCGCTGGAATTAATGCCTCAGATAACTCATTCAATGATTTACCCGCTAATGTTGCACCTTCTTCTTCGATAAACTGGTTCATGAATGAATTCGTCCAATCAATTCGGTACTCTTCATTAAACAAAATGATTCCAATCGGCATTTCTAATAAAGCCTCTTCACCGACTCTACGAATACGATAAGACAAAGTTGTAATGTACTTTTCTGTTTCATCAAAAATGGCCCGTTCACTGATGACTGTATATGCAAGGGACACACCTAAAAGTAAAAGTAAAATAAGTCCTATTATCCAATGGTAGTAAACAATAATTCCAATGGATATTAGTGCAAATATATAAATAAACCATATATGTTTGCTTAATAATGGCTTTTTCTCCAAATCAGACATCCTGCTCAGCTCCTATTCAAAGGTGCATACATTCCATTGCCATTCCTTTATATTAAAAGTCTTTCTCCATTTAAGAACGAATCTGTCATTTTTTTGTGATACGATTTCTTAAGCCAAAACCTATATCAATTATACCTAAGATTCTTATGAAAGGAAGTAGTAATGGCGAGAAGATCAATGTCAAAATGACCACTACAATTGGAATTGCCTTTGATACCTTTTTTTCATAACAATAAAAGAACACAAATGATAAACCTTGTATGGCCATGAGTAATCCAGCCAATATCATGATGTTTTGCGCTCCTAAAAATAGTACTCCCTCTTTATCTGTCTGGAAAAAGCTCACAAGTAATGCAACAAAATATACCCAAACGATAGCCGTTGGAAAACTTAGTGTTCGAAAAGGTGGAAAGTGATAATTTGCCTTTTCAATTCTATTTAATAATTTGTAACTGATCCACTGTACGATAAATGCAAAGAAAATAGAAATTGCAACTAGCATCATTGGAATCAGGTGTTTCATAATCATCATTTGCTCTTCAATTATTTCTATTTGTTGGTCAATATTACTTACACCAAATTGATGTAAGAGCGCTTTACTCTGTTCATTTGCAGTATTTACAAATTGATCCACTTGATTCATAATATTGACATCAAATACTAATACAGCAAATAAATAAGCAAATAAGAAACCTACAACAAAACCAGCTGTTCCCCGTGCCCATGTTTCATATGCTGACACCTTTTGATGTATCGCTGCTCCAATCATTATTCCACCTAAAGCAGTAACTACAACTAACGGTATCATAATAAAATGCGTTATCAAAATAGTGATAAGAAGAACAACCGCAAACATTAAAAGTGCGGGTTTCCAATTATATCGCGAAGCATATAGGACAAATGGAAATGGTAATAATATTAACGCAATCGTTGATAAAAACGGGACAAACATAAAAAATACAAATAAAGCTATATACAGTGCTGCAAATAATGCACCTTCTGTTATTTGCCTAGATTGATTCATTCCCTGGCACCTCTTTATTATTTCTTGTCATTATTATATGATACCATGTTTCAATTAGATATTAAAAGAAGTTACCATACACTGATATTTCCATCATATCCTAGGAATGCGGAATTACCCTGTTACGAATGTGGGTATTCACGTCATTGTACTCCATCTTTATGAACGTATCATATATAATAGTATTAAGTTTACATGACATGATTATCTCAACAAAGGAATGGAGTATATGCAACTTTGGCACACATTTAAACTCAGTTTAAAAATCCCTTCAAAACGTGCAGTCTTTCAGTTAAATCGAATTGGAATGGATATTGTCGTCTTCTATTTATTTGTTTTACTCGCTATCGTATCCATACCACCTCTCATTGATTTACTTACAACGACGTCGGGTTTTGAGGGAAAGCTAAATATTGTTTTTAAGTTTATTTACTTTTTCATATTCTCTTACTTACCACTTACCATCATTATCTTTTTACTATTATCGCTCATTGCTTATGTCGGGAAAGGAATAGCCCACTTACTAAAAAGGAAGTTAATCTTCTCTTTATTATGGAAGATGGTAGCATTCACAACAACAATTCCGTTTTTACTTTATGCTATTTTCAGCTCCTTCTATCGAACGGATACCCAATGGCTCATGCTATTTATTCCTTATTCCCTTTTCCTATTAGTAAAAATTATCTTAATCTATCCTAAGCGAAAGAGGGGATAAAGCGAAACTTCAACTAGCAGCGTGTTATAAGGTAGCGATAAGTATTGATAATTAAAAAGCCCATCAAATACAGTTAAGAACTGAATCTGATGGGCTTTTTATATTATTCTTGTACAAATGGTAATAATGCCATTTGACGAGCACGTTTAATTGCAATTGTTAATTTACGTTGGTATTTAGCTGATGTTCCAGTTACACGACGAGGAAGAATTTTTCCACGGTCTGAAATGAAACGTTTTAGCAAATCAACATCTTTATAATCAATGTGTGTTATACCGTTCGCTGTAAAGAAACACACTTTACGACGTCTTCCACGTCCACCACGACGAGCTGCCATAATCTATTCACTCCTTACAAATTGTTTATTTTTAAAATGGTAAATCATCATCCGAAATATCAATTGGCTCACCATCATTTTTAAATGGATCATCTTCAAATTGATTTGGATTGTTTTGTTGTTGTTGTTGTTGTTGGTTGTTCTGATTTCTATTTTGTTGGAATCCTGATGCGAATTGGTCACCTCTTGGTTGTTGTTGCTGTTGTGAGGAACCTCTTGATTCTAGAAATTGTACACTTTCTGCGACAACTTCCGTAACATATACCATTTTCCCATCTTGTCCTTCAAAAGAACGTGTTTGGATCCGACCATCAACACCGATTAAACTACCCTTTTTCATATAATTCGCAAGGTTCTCCGCTGGTTTGCGCCAAATTACGCAGTTAATAAAGTCAGCTTCACGATTTCCTTGTTGATTTGTAAAAGGTCGATTACAAGCGACAGTAAAATTGGCTACTGCAACGCCACTAGGTGTATAACGTAAATCAGGATCCCTCGTTAATCTGCCAACTAAAACGACACGATTTAACATCAGAACCACCCCTTTTTATTGTTCATCTTCACGAATTGCAATGTGACGAATAATGTCATTAGAGAATTTAGCTAGACGGTCGAATTCATTTACAGCTTCTACGTCTGCGCTAAAGTTAATTACAACATAATAACCATCACGGTAATTGTTAATTTCATATGCTAGGCGTTTTTTGCCCATTTCATTTACTTTTTCAATCTCCGCTCCATTATCAGTTAAAACGTTATTGAAACGCTCAATTAGGCTTGTCTGCGCTTCCTCTTCGATATCTGGGCGGATGATATACATGATTTCGTATTTTCTCATCCGTTACACCTCCTTTTGGTCTTAGCGGCTCTTATTTTTTATCCGGAATATGTTTAAAAAGGCTTGCTTTGAAAACATTTCCTTATAAGAGCAAGGAGTAATTTAAAGTTTAATTACTCACGATAGTTAATTATACCAAAATATTTTTTAGATAACAAGTGTTTTAAGGGACCTTCTTTTCGTTATACGTTAAAGCGAAAATGAATGACATCTCCATCTTGTACAATGTAATCTTTACCTTCTAGTCTCACTCTACCGTTATCTCGAGCCTGTGCCATAGAACCTGCTGTTAATAAATCGTCATAAGATACGGTTTCGGCGCGAATAAAGCCACGTTCAAAGTCAGTATGGATAATTCCTGCTGCCTGTGGTGCCTTCATTCCTTTTTTAAAGGTCCAGGCACGAACTTCTTGTACCCCAGCAGTAAAATACGTTCCTAAACCTAGTAAGCTATAAGAAGCTTTAATTAATTGATCTAAACCCGACTCTGATATTCCTAACTCTTCAAGGAACATTTCCTTTTCTTCTTGGTCTAACTCTGAAATTTCCTCTTCTATTTTTGCACTAATAACGATCACTTCGGAGCCTTCTTTTGAAGCGTACTCCTTTACGGTCTTCACATGTTGATTTGCATCAGAATCTACAAGTTCATCTTCTCCAACATTAGCAACATATAACATAGGCTTTGCAGTTAGTAAATGTAAGCCACGGACAATTTTCTGTTGTTCATCATGGAATGATAACGACCGGGCTGGTTTTTCTTCTTCTAATGCCTCTTTTATCATGACTAACACTTGATGTTCTTGCACAGCATCTTTATCTTTTTGTCTTGCTAGCTTTTCAACGCGCTGTAGACGTTTGTTTACAGTTTCTAAGTCGGCTAAAATTAATTCTAAATTAATAATTTCAATGTCATCAACCGGGTCAATCTTTCCAGAAACATGTGTAATATTTTCATCGTCAAAACAACGAACAACTTGGCATATTGCATCAACTTGACGAATATGAGATAAAAATTGGTTACCTAGACCTTCCCCTTTACTTGCACCTTTTACAATTCCTGCTATATCAGTAAATTCAAATGCAGTTGGGACTGTTTTCTTTGGTTGCACTAATTCTGTTAATTTATTTAAGCGATCATCGGGAACTTCCACGATACCAACGTTGGGATCAATCGTACAAAACGGATAGTTTGCTGATTCTGCTCCTGCTTGTGTAATTGCGTTAAATAAAGTTGACTTACCTACATTCGGAAGCCCGACTATTCCTGCTGTCAAAGACATGTATATTCCACTCCTTAAGGATTTCCATTCATATGAATGCATCGATAGCTTTATTATAGAGATTACACGAAAATAAGACAAGCAAGTAAAAGTGAAAAATAGCCATCATCACGATGCCTATTTTTATAAATTCGTATGTTGTTTTGCATTTATCCGCTAACTTTCTATCCTAAATCGCTAATTTGCTAGAACTGCTTTGCATGATTACTCTGCTTCTCCAGCTTTTTCGATTACCTTTTTAATTTTCTTTGTAAATTCCTTTCTTGGCAACATTACACTATGATCACAGCCAAGACACTTTATTCGGATATCCATTCCCATTCGAATAATTTTCCATCGATTTTCACCACATGGGTGTGCCTTTTTCATCTCTACTACATCATTTAATCCATATTCTTTCAATCTCCTATTTCTCCTTCCTACATTTTTATGACACGTACGACACGCTAAGTAACTTCTATCATTCATTTTACTATATTTCTATCCATTCTACTACAATCGCATGTTTCTTCTAAGTCTTCTTTAACCATAACGGGAACAACAACAACCTCGTTAAAACATATAAATTTAAAATCCCATAAAGCGGATATGTAATGCTAATAAGTGAGGAAAACCCAATAAACGTTAAAGGTATCATTGAAATCAATATGACACTCACAATTACCCACAATGGATAATGAACGATACTTTTGATTCTCGTCACAATGCCTAGTATACCCGCAGCAGCCGTTGTAAATATTGCAAACCATAACAATAAGGACATAAAAGTAAGCATACCAAATGAATAGTTTTTCAAAATAGCGAATAACGGGATTTCATATAATAACAGTTCATCTGCAATTTGTATCAAACTATTATTATAAATATAGGAAATAACACCGAGAATCACACCACTACCGATGCTCGCAATCCATATTTCCCCTAATGATTTCACCTTATTACCAACTGCCCCCAATACAGCAACTAGTGGTAATATGTTTAAAGCAGTAAAGGGAAATGCCGCCATCCAGTTTCTTTGTTCATGCCAATGAGAAAACAACGCCAACCCCTCATCTATTGTAAATTGTAGCAAGACATACAGTAGCCCGATTAGTAAAACTGGAATGAGGATTTCATTAATAGATAAAACCCCTCTTATATCCTTCAAAAACAGTAAAATAAGCATGAGCACGATAAATATAATTCCCCACCAATAAGGTAAACCAAACGCTTGTCCGGTTGCTCCACTACCGGATAGCATAACAATCGTAGTCGTGTATAAGTAAATAAAAATCATAAAATCATAGAATCGTGTGAGTCTTTTCCCGACAACCTCTCGTAATACCGGCCGATATTCTGTTGACTGTCTGCGATAACTCACTTTCATTATTACCAAACATGAAACAGAAAAGAAAATAACAAATAACAATATGGCTAGTCCACTTTCATGGCCGAAAAACTCCCACAGTTCCCTTCCAGATGCATAACCCGCCCCTATTGTAGTCCCGATAATCAAAAACATCCATTTTAACCCTGATCTTATCATGTTGCATCCCCCAATATTTTAAATTAACACGTATAAAAGCACGTATAAGTCGGTATACTTATATCAATATGTATGTGGAGGATAAGCTATGAATTTCATGAACAGATTTAAAAAGAATTTTGACTCTATTCGTATGTTACATACTGACCCGGCATCACGGCATGCGTTAACAGAAAGATTAATTTCGTGGCTTCCTGATACACCAAAAGAGTACGTTGTTGTTTGTATTGGTACAGATCGTTCTACTGGTGACTCACTTGGACCGCTCGTTGGTACGTTTCTTTCTGAATTAAGGCCAAGACATATGACAGTTTATGGCACCTTGCACGATCCTGTACATGCAATGAATCTAGTAGATTATATGGAAAGCATTAAAAAGAATCATCGTAATGCTTTTATCATTGCAATAGACGCAAGTTTAGGGAAAACAGAATCTGTCGGGCAAGTGATTGCAAGTGAAGGTCCGCTAAAGCCTGGTGCAGCCTTAAATAAGTCGCTTCCGAAAGTTGGGGACATCAATATTACTGGTGTTGTAAATGTAAGTGGCTTTATGGAGTATCAAGTTTTACAAAATACACGCCTTGCAATTGTTGTTAATATGGCTAAAAATATTGCAAATGTATTGGAGCATATTGATAAACAGTTAACGTATCAGGCTTATACCCCTGCTGTTTTATCTCGATTGAATCGCGCAACTCATTTACGAACACTTTCTTAAGTATATTTTTAAATGCACTCCCCTCATTCTATTACCTTTTTAACTTGCGTAGTAGACCTAAACTGTTCAGTAGTGAATATTTGCCTTTATACTTAATTAGCTCGCTGCATCGCTTCGGCAGAATACTTCGCTTTCCGCGGTCACGGCCTTGCCCCAACACTGGGGTATGCCGACATTGGCCGCAAAGGCCGTATTTAGTCGGCCCTCCTTAACTTTTTTCCTGTGGGGTTTCCGACGCACAGGACGTGGTGAACTTAGCCCTGCGTTCATCTCGTGCTGTTCCCGCAGGACACTACGACAGCGAAGCATCGCACGATAAAATGCAGTTTTTTTCGCATTTTAATGTGTAAAATCCGAGTATATAATTAATTAATGAGCAATAAATTTCACAATTTAAAATACAAATACTAGCGGAGAAAATACACGGAGACTCGAAAAAGATAAAACGTCTTTTCCTCGTACGATGTCATGCTGCCGAAGCGCTCCTTGTCCTGTGGGAGGTCGGCTAAAAGCGGTCACGTCCTGTGCGTCGGAGGCTCATCAGCCGCCCGCGGAAAGCGAAGTGTATTTTTCGGAGCGAGTTATATGCTCCTCTACTAAAAAGATAGTTACGAGACAGTTTGGTTCTATTAAGTAATAACACTTTTTTAATAGACAACCTAAAAAAACGGTCATGCACATTTTGCATAACCAGTTTCAGTATTTTAATAGATTTGATAGAGCGCCTGTAAGATAATAACTACGATAATTGCTGGTAGTAGATTTGCAATTCTTACTTGAATTATCTTCAACATATTCAATCCAATTGCAATGATAATAACCCCACCTACAGCAGTTAGCTCAACGACAATGCCATTTAGCATCACTTCTGGTACAACCCTTTCAATCACGGTTGCTAATAATGTAATTGTCCCTTCATAGAGCACGATAGGAACGAAAGATATTAAAACACCAATCCCAAGCGTAGAAGTTAAAATAACCGCTGTAAAACCATCAATAATCCCTTTCGTCAGTAATACTTCATGGTCTAAACGAAGGCCACTATTTAAAGAACCCACAATCGCCATGGCCCCAATCCCGAATATTAATGTAGCTGTTACAAAGCCTTCTGAAATCTTGTTCGGTGTATTTCCGGTATCTTTACGGTTAATTTTACTGCCTATCCATTCCCCAAATCGGTGGAAGGCACGTTCGATTTGTAAGTATTCACCGATCAACGAACCAAACAGCAAACTAATTAATACAATTAATATCTTCTCAGAAGCAAATGCCATTTGCATACCAATGACTATTACGGTTAATGAAATTGCCTTCATCATCGTATCTTTGTACCGCATGGGGATTTTTGAAAATGTTAAACCACACAAACTACCGATAATAATACAAAGTCCATCAAATAATGTTCCAAATAACGCCATATGCATATCTCCATTTGTTGTATTTCATGTTGTTTTTAATTATGTCGTCATAAGTTTGACGCTAGATACAACAAAATGTTCCACGTGAAACATTTTGTTGTATCTTATGCTATTGATAACCAAATTAAAAAGAACTGACCCTTTCGTCAGTTCCGTTGTTTAACGTTCTAACACTTCAATAATACGATTTAAATCATCATCCGTGTAAAATTCAATTTCAATTTTGCCTTTTCGTTTCCCACGATTTATAGAGACCGCAGTACCGAGTTTATCTCGTAAAAAGGACTCTCGTTCTACTAAAAAGACATCCTTTTTCGTCTTTCCTTTTTTAGGCGATGGTTTCTCGTTCAGCTGTGTAATAAGTTTTTCTACTTGCCTTACATTCAATTTTTCATTTCTAATCTTTTGAACAACTGGTATGATTTTATCCTTATCCTTCAAACCGAGTAATGTCCGTCCATGCCCCATCGTAAGCTCACCATTATTAATATAAGCAATTACTTGCTCTGGTAATGATAACAAGCGTACAATATTAGCAATATGGCTACGGCTCTTACCGAGACGTATTGAGAGTACCTCTTGTGTAATATTTAATTCCTTCATCAAATTTGCATATGCATGCGCTTCTTCGATTGGAGTTAAATCTTCCCGTTGTAAGTTTTCTAGTAATGCTAACTCCATCATTCGTTCATCTGACATTTCCTTTATGACGACGGGAACTGTAGCAAGACCAGCCTCTTTTGCAGCTCGAAATCGTCTTTCGCCTACTACGATTTCATAACCTTTAATGCTTTTACGAACAATGAGTGGTTGAATAATCCCATATTCCAAAATTGATTCTTTCAGTTCTTCTATCGCATCTGCATGGAATGTTTTTCTCGGTTGATATGGATTTGGCCTACATTCGGATATTGCAATTTCCTGTATTTTATCATCTTCATTTTGTTCAATTTCATTGAACAAAGCTTCCAAGCCTTTACCCAACCTTCGTGTCACTCATCATCACTTCCTTTGCTAATTCAAGATAAACTTCCGCCCCGCGAGATTTGGGATCATAGATTGTAATTGGTTTACCGTGACTTGGCGCTTCTCCCAACCGAACATTTCGGGGGATAATAGCATTATAAACTTTATCTTGAAAGTATTTTTTAACTTCTTCAATGACTTGGAGCCCAAGATTTGTACGAGCATCTAACATCGTTAACAATACACCCTCAATCATTAATGTTTTATTAAGATGTTTTTGTACAAGTCGGATTGTATTTAGTAATTGACTTAACCCTTCAAGTGCATAATACTCACATTGAACGGGGATAATGACGGTATCAGAAGCTGTTAATGCATTGATGGTTAATAATCCTAATGAAGGTGGACAGTCGATGATGACATAATCGTAATCTTCTCTTACTTCATCAATTGCCTTTTTTAATCTAATTTCACGTGAAATAGTTGGTACAAGCTCTATTTCAGCACCAGCAAGTTGAATCGTTGCTGGAATAATATCAAGGTTATCAAAACTAGTTGTAATGCGAACTTCCTTAGCGGGAATCTCCTCAACTAGCACATCATACACACATTTATTTGCATCAGCCTTATTTATTCCAACGCCACTTGTAGCATTTCCTTGTGGATCTATATCGACTAATAATACTTTGTTTCCAAGTTGCGCTAAACTGGCACTTAAATTAACAGATGATGTAGTTTTTCCTACACCACCTTTTTGATTAGCAACGGAAATAACTTTCCCCATATTTACACCTACCTAAAACTAATTCTATTACATTTATCATAGATTTCCATCTTAAAAACAATACTATCTCTATTCTAACACTTTTTATAATAATTGATAGAATAAAATCCCATTTTTATGAATCAAGTTATATAAAATGGAAGTAATTGTAGCTTTTTATGTTTATTAGAGCCATACGAAGCTAATTTTCACCATGGTTATCTAAAATAAACTTCAAAGACATGATGAATACGGTAAGCAGCATAGAGATGTAACTGAATTGCTATTACTATTCTATTTATCATATTTCCCATATAGGGCTTACCGACATTGCTTATAACCCCCTTTCATTGATCTTACATTAAATCTAAACTTCAAATGGGGAAGTATGCCATCTATTTTATAAGAAAAAGTAAAACTACGCTTTCACACTCCTCCTAGCAAGTTTTATTTTATAGTTTCTTTATATTCATAAAAAAAACGCCTATCTGCAAGAGATTGGCGGTATTATGGCTCTACAATAAATAGTGTTGGTGATAAAAATTCACTAACACTATTTTTAGTATTAGTAAAAATAGAAAACAAGTGAGTTTCCCTGTAGAATTAAAG
>NZ_JBHLWL010000021.1:0-77675 GCF_042432965.1 Paracerasibacillus soli
TGTTTATCCTGCCGCTTAAGTGGCAGGATAAACAGATCCCGAATCATTAATATTTTAGCGACCTTAATTCAGCCACCAACACTATTTGACAAAGAGCCACTTTACTGTACATTCACACATACAGCCTCATCAAGTACTCGCGTGCATAACACGCTTTATACTGTGGTGTTGGTAACGAGCACCAAATCTCGTCGTAACCTACTAGTATCAAATAATACGTTCAGCACGAAACTCTAAGGCCATTGTTCAGATTCGTATTTTCACTTCTTTTCAGCTACCGAAGCTCTCTGTACAAAATAACTAAATCCTACTTTTCCTTGTCATCGTCTTTAAAAAATTCACCATATTTCATGTTTAACCCATTATAATGAATTATTTTAAAATAAGCAAGTGAAACATGGGGACGGTTCTCGTGTTTCATTTTGTGGCGAAACGCAGGGACGGTTCTCGTGTTTCATCTGTAAGTAACATGAGAATTACTCCGCTTCTAAATGTTTAGTTAAAGAAACCTTCTTTACTTTGGTTGATCCCCACACCACACTTATCATATAAAGTGATTTCCTCAAAATCCAAAACCGGAGGCTGACTATAGCAAGTTAGCCATCCTAGATAGATTCCGTTTACGAACAAAATATTACGATGATGGGTCTCAGCCATACTAAGTCGTGCATTTTTCCTTGCTGCCCTCTCTAATCTATGCAATAATATAAACAGAACAAACGTACGACTTTTTTAGAAATAGAGGTGCTATGATGAAACCCGTCATTTTAGCTGAAAAGCCGAGTCAAGCGAACGCTTATGCGGATGCATTCACTACACGTAAATATGAAGGCTATATGGAGATTTCCCCCTGCCCTACATTTCCTAAAGGAGCTTATTTAACTTGGGGTGTCGGACACCTCGTCGAATTAAAAGAACCTCATGCCTACAATCCTTCCTGGAAACGCTGGTCTCTCGGTAGCCTACCAATTCTGCCACATCGTTATGAATTTCAAGTCGCAAAGGGGAAATTTAAGCAATTCTCTATTGTGAAAAGACTCATTCGCAGTACCGATACGGTCATTAACGCATGTGATGTGGATCGCGAAGGCTCAAATATCTTTTATAGTATTTATTATCAAACTGGAGCCCGTGGGCAAACAATCAAGCGGCTGTGGATTAATTCGCTAGAAGTAGACGAGGTACGCAAAGGTTTTGAAAACTTACGTGATAACAGGAAAGATTTACAACTTTACGAGGAAGCGAAGGCTCGTCAGATTAGTGATTGGCTTGTTGGGATGAACGGTTCACGTCTTTACACACTACTCATGAAGAAGAAAGGCATCCAGCATGTATTTCCGATTGGACGCGTGCAATTGTATCCCTCTTAATAGTGGGGTGTAATTATAAAGACGTTGTTTTACCTAGGTTGTACGAATTTGACCCGAAACTTATTGGGCATTTTAATTGACTCTTGTAAAAAAACCATCTATATAAGCTAGTTCTTCCTGCTTTTGTCTCTTATCTTAATTTTATAGAATCTATCTATTGAACAGATCAGATAAATCGCTTAACAAAGAGAGCGGGAGAATATCAAATATTACCGAAGGGGATTGTTAGATATGAAGGAGTTTCCAAATGCCATAATTTCAATAGAGAAAACAAAGCAATCTGATATCAGGAAGATGGCTGGTCTTGCGAGTACTGCAGGTCAAATTAAGTTCCCCAATATGGACAAGTTTGCGGATTTTTCGAGTGCTGCAAGTCAAATTAAGTACCCTGATATGGACAGGTTTGTTGGTCTTGCGAGTGCTGCAGGTCAAATTAAGTTCCCCAATATGGACAAGTTTGCGGGTTTTTCGAGTGCTGCAGGTCAAATTAAGTTCCCCAATATGGACAAGTTTGCGGGTTTTTCGAGTGCTGCAAGTCAAATTAAGTACCCTGATATGGACAGGTTTGTTGGTCTTGCGAGTGCTGCAGGTCAAATTAAGTTCCCCGATATGAAAAAAATTTCTGGCCTTGCGAGTGCTGCAGGTCAAATTAAGTTCCCCAATATAGAGAAGTTTGCTGGTCTTACGAGTGCTGCAAGTCAAATTAAGTACCCTGATATGGACAAGTTTATTGGTCTTGCGAGTGCTGCAGGTCAAATTAAGTTCCCCGATATGAAAAAGTTTGCTGGTCTTGCGAGTATTGCAAGTCAAATTAAGTTCCCAGATGTGGAGAAACTTATTCCTTTAGCTCAATCACTATCTACATTGTCAGATAAGATAAGTGATCTAGACTGGGAAAACCTTAAATTAACTGATGAAGATATAGCGCTATCCCAGACCATTTTAGAAAGTGATAAGGCAGAAGAAGTAGTATCTAAAGAAATTAGTGAAAGTATTGATGCTAAGAAAATAAGTAAGCCAATTATGAGTATTATTATATTTATCTATTATTTTATAGACTTCCTTAACTCCCTTACGCAAGTTGCACAATATGTGGAAGAAACAGTAATACCAGTCGTTCAATCGTACACATATCATGAAGAAGAGGGTATTTTTCAATCAGAAAAAACTTCAGTTAAATGGATAAAAGATGAGCTTAAAAAGGACGTTTCTAATCAAATAACTAACAATTTCAGAGTAGTTTCTAAGAATAATCTTGTTGTGCGAGAAGGCAAGTCAAAAGACTCAAGAATAAGTGGTACGTTAAACGCGGGATATGTAGTACAAATTGTTGAAAAGAGAAAGAACTGGACTTACGTGATTTATTCTGACTATGAGAATCAACAAATTGTAGAGGGGTGGGTTTTTACAAGATACCTCGAACAAATCAAATAATAAGAAACAGACTACTGTTTGTATTATGGCGGAACGAATAAGCCCAAATTAATCATCAAAGAGAGGCCTTCCGTTGCAACTACATAACAGACACTCTGAAAATTTAAAGCAAAAAATGCCTATCCGAAGGAAATGGCTAAATTATCATATAAGCTTTTGGAAATTTGCTATTACTGTATAATGTCACAAAGGATTACGAAGAAATAATGGCATAATGGCGCCTAAATAGTCTCTCTATTATGGTTGAGGAAAACCCTTAATAGTGGGTGCGGAGATTCTGGTGCTGGAAAGCAATTGAAGATTATATATAGTTTTAGTGATAGAAAATGACTTGAATATGATTACCCTGGTTGTCGACTTTGTTCGGTATGGAGGAATGTGCTATGAAGCTAGAAGAGTTCATAAAATTAATTAACTATTTCGATAGCATTTTATGGGATACAAAGGTAGATGAAACCAATTGGTATTATAATGGTTTAGTTCTTGATTATTACTTTGAAGATTCAGTCCTATCAATCGACTATTTGAATCTCGAAGATTACTTTGATAGCTTTTTAATCTTTAAGTATATCGATACAGAACAGCTATCTGAACAGTTCAAAGAGCTAAGTGAAGCTAAAAGATTAAAATTAGTTGAAGCTATTTTAAATATCTTCAAGTTTTCTACATATGATAAAGAAATATCTAAAACTGTCTTTGATAAATCAACTAGATTTCTTAAAAGAAATGATATAGAGTTTAAAAATCCTGAGAATGGCTTATTACAGCTATCTAATAACGACATTTTTGATCAAGGTTCTTATTGTGTAATTATAAAAGTTGAAAATGGCATTGTAAAAAAGGAATTAAAACCTCTATATAAAGATAATCTTGAGTTCCAAAAAAGAATGAAGTATGAATTTGAGAACATGTATAAATTACGGGACTCTGCACAAATTTTAAAGGTATTTAGCTATGACCACGAAAACTTTTCTTACCTAATGGAAAGAGCCGATGAAAATTTATATGATTACCTAAAAAAAGAGGTAGAAATCCCCTTTGAACAAAAATTGAAGATTATATATGATGTACTAAATGGAATGAGCTACGCTCATAAAAACCATATAATTCATAGAGATTTACATTTAGGTAATATATTAAAGATAAATAATGATTTTGTAATATGCGATTTTGGACTCAGTAAAGATGAATCAATAGAGAGGAGTTTAAAGTCAAGTGCTTCCGAAAAAAATAATCATCTGTTTTTAGATCCTTTAGCAATAGGAGATTTTACAAAACTTGATAGAAAAAGCGATATATATTCTCTCGGTAAATTTATAGATTATGTATTTACTACTGGATCTACAGATGCTGAACACTTACTATCATTTGTGGTAGAGAAGTGCTGTAGTAGAGATAAACTTAAACGATATAATTCTGTTGACGAGATATTAATTGATATCAAGATGAAACTCAATGAAAGAAAAAACAAATTCGATAAAAGAGCTACACTAGAGAAAATACATAATTCAATATTAGACATTCAAACAAATGAATTTATTACAGAGTTAATTAAGTCCGGTAGGCTGTGTGATTATCTAGTAGATAATAAATTAAATTCATTCGGTAAGCTTATTCTAAAACTCAGGTATATAGAGCAGATTGAAATCCTTGATGCCATTAGAAAAAATTATGCAGTAGCCACTGGTTATGGGAGATTTCATAATTACGATATTTTTTCTGACATTGCTTATTTTGTTTGTTTGAATAGTAAAGAAAGTAATGTTTATAATGTTGCTTATGAAATTTTAGAAGGTTGTGCACAATATAGATATCAAGCTGCAGGTTATTTAGAAATTGTCAACAGACGTAGTATTTAAAAAGTGGTGGGTAATTCTTTTAAAATATCAGGTGTATATTACTCTCAATAGTTTACACCTGATATTTTTCCAAAAAGAAACACTACAAAATTCCTAAAAGCCTATTGTTATCTAGTTACACTCAGCAGTTATCTAGCTTGATAGACTTTTCATTAGCAAGCAACTTAAAGTTTCTGTTCTAGTTAAATCTTTTGAAGTCATCTCTGTCTGCGAATTTTTGATGTAAACTCTTGGAGAAACAATTTCTGATCCAAACGACAATTTGATAATCTGTCCTGTAACTCTCCTACAGTCCATTCATTTGAACCTTTGACACTTAGTTTTTCGCCCAATGCTCTTACTTTTTCTCTTAAGTGAGTTAGTTTCTCTTTATTTACCACGTTAAACTCTGAATCCCCATATGCATCTCTTCTGAGAATACTTTCCGGGTGGAACATTACCAAACATAGCCTGTTTTCTTCAGCATATAAATCAGTATACCATCTCTTAGATGAGGCAATTTGAGAAGTCTCAGATCTGCTAACCTCTCCAGTCGATTGATTTTTACATTCAATAACAAAATCGAAGTTTTCTGTTCTCCAAAAATTATCTGGCCCATCTGATTTTTTGTCCGGCTGCTCTGAAATAAACCCTAAAAAGTACCCGAGATCTTTTACAGCCTTTTCAAAAATTTGATAGTCATGACTTGGAGAATATAATAATTGCGATGTTATCTCATCTAAAGCTATGACTATATCGTTTGCAGTAGAGTATTCTTTTAAGCGTTCTTTAAAATTCTCAACCTGACTACTACACTTTTTCACTTTTTTCGATTTCACAAATGTCAGCGGTTTCAATAAAGCGCTATTAAGGTCGTAAGCCTTAAGTTGCAACTCTTGCGCTCTTACTTTATTTATTGTGCTTATAAGATTAGAATATAACTGGTAAAACCAACCTTCATCTGCAGTATCTGTTACCTTTTTTACTATCTCATTCATGCAAACATTAACGTTCTGTTCATCTCTTCTTGAAGAATATCTTGTAGCTTTTCTCAAGAGACTCGCTACTCCAATATAATCATCTAATTGTACTTTTTTATACTTCTCTGACGCATTACTCACTAACTCCTTATGGAATTTCCTCCATTTTTCATCTGCAGCTAAACATGTATCCATTGCAGAGTTTATTGCTACCGCTACCTCTTTTACACTCATATTATTTTCTCTAATTAAACTCATACCAAAATCAATTTGTGCTTGTACACTTGGGCTAAATAACTTTTTATTTTGATTTTTCCCTATAAAAGAAAGCAAATCATTTCCAAGTAAAAATGTGATACAGTGATCGGTACCGGATCTGACACCCCTACCCATGCCTTGTTCTATGATCTGCGCTCTTTTGAGGTTAAGATAAGTAGAATCC
Source organism: Paracerasibacillus soli (assembly GCF_042432965.1). Taxonomy (NCBI): domain Bacteria; kingdom Bacillati; phylum Bacillota; class Bacilli; order Caryophanales; family Bacillaceae; genus Paracerasibacillus; species Paracerasibacillus soli. The sequence goes on from NZ_JBHLWL010000021.1 coordinate 6,065, forward strand.
TCTCTATACTGCATCTCAATTTTGTCCTTTAGACTTTCTTTTGTAGGCATGCCATCCAGAACTAAAATTCTACACATGTCGTTTATTAAATCAATACCATCATATCGATTCATAAAAACTAAAACATTACCCTCACTATCCCTAAGCTGTTGTAAGCTTTCCTGTATATTATTACTTGTTACTAGTTTAGCTCCAATCTTACTCCATTTCTGCGCTATTGAATCATTAGGGACGATTACCACTACATTAATGTTTTTCCTCTCAGCCCATATTAGGCATTGTTTCCGCATAATATCATCATTAAATTCCGTCTTATACCTCTTAGGCGTCAAAATAAGCCTTTCACCTAATTGGGTATTATCTACTGTTATAGGGTTCTTTAAAGTTTCTTCTGATATATCCAGATCACTAATTAGCTCGTAGCTATTCCCTAACGTCGCCGATAAAATATAACGGTGTTTAGCATTTTTATATGATGGTACACTCTCAACCGGTATTGAAATAGGTGTTATTTCTATTTTTCCGCCACTAACATAACAATCACACAATGATAAGCAATCATTTATCAATGGCAGATTGAAAAAGATATTAGGGTTTCCGTCGTTATTATTATCAGCCAGTAACTTCTTAACCATTGTCAATTTATTTTCCCATGCCCAGGAGGGCACTTGTAGGATTACAGAATACTCGCGTTTTTGGATATTATTAAAAGCACCTTCCCCTTGGTACCTTAGTTCCTCCTCAAAGAGAGCCAAAATTTCATTATAAAGTGTCTCGTTCCCACTTCTAGTTATTTCTACAGTAGCCTTTTTCCGAGCTTTTATCACACAGTCATGGGCATCGTCTATAACTAGAGCACCTATATCTTGTATTTCTCTTCTCATACTATTTCTAATCCCAAATATTGATTGTCCGTTGAATAGTTGCTCAAATGTTGCAACTAAAATTTTCTCTTGGTTTATAAATTCAAGAGGAAACTCTCTTCTACTACCTTCTACTTTCTCCACGATACAAGTTGGTATTCCATATAAGGCTGCCTGAGCACATACCTGTTCCACTAATTGATTATCTGGACAGAAATAAACAACAGGTCCTACCCCCTCTAAAAGCTTTGAATATAACATAAGAAGGCCCAAAAGGGTTTTACCAGATCCCGTTTCCATAATACCAACAATATCTTTATCTTCTCTTTTCCTATCCCACTTGCGTAAAAATTCGGTTTGATTGTCTCTCAGAAAATTATAGGTAGGCTTTTGAATTAATTCCTCATAAAAGATTTTAACTGGATCTATCACCTTCTTCTTTTTTTCAACACCAAATTCCTCCATTGCTTTGCTCAAGAAATTCATTAAAACACCCCTTTTTTTCTAATTAATCTATTCACAATATACCTGCTCTAAATAGCGAATTATATTCCTGATAATTCTAAATTCATTATCGATTTTATCATATAATTGGGTATATTATACTACTAAGCTAGGTTTGAATAGATATTGTTGAAGAATAAATACAATAAACTGAGTTAATATTGTACCTATGGTGTTCAAGGATACTGCCACATAGAATAAAAACTAACGTAAGAGGTTAGTGAAAAAAGCTTTGAAAAAGCATTAAAACTTAATGGGAAGACCTCGAAGAAATTGAATGGCTAATTAAAAAAGAGTTAAACATTGCTTCATTGAGGTATCAAATTGACTTTAAAAGAGAGATAAGAGATTTTTTATTTTATATAGGGTATGCATAAGAGAAAATCTCTAATTTTTTAAAGAAATAATTAATTGCACCATTGGTTCAATATCTTCTCTGTCTTGGTAACAAATTCATCTAGCAATTGATTCTAATACGAAGGCAATTGCGAAAATGGTTTTAAGAGGTGGGGTTCTTTTTCCTCTTTCCATAAGGCCTATATAAGTTCTATCTAAATCGCTAAAACTCGCTAGTTATTCTTAAGACAAGAAATATTCAGTCCTAACTTGTTTTAAAACTAAGCCAAAGGCCTCTCTCACTTCCATAGATATTTCCTCACAACTCTCTTAGTACATAATCGAAGAAAATAGAAGAAAAGTCTAAGAACTATAATCCACAACACCTTTTGATTGTGCTAAACTACTGAATATATGTACTAAATCATGGAGGAAGAACAGCTATGGATTTATTTATTGACAACTTGGATTTACCTCTCCAATTAAAGGAATACTTTTCGAAAAGCAAGGTTCATAAAAAAGAATTAAGTGAAAAGGTTCTTAATGATATTGAAGAATTTTTTATTTTATATAGATCGCTTTACACGTTTGATGAAACAGAATTTAGTGCTAACGTAATTATAACTTTAAAAAAGTGTAAGGATTTTTCCTCATTCTATTATTATTTAAAAAAGGTCTTAGAGAATAACCTAGAGGTTTTTCCTAAAACAAACGGAGTTGAAGATAACGAAAATAGAAAATATATTAAAATAGAATGGGATCTATTAGAAAGTGTTTTTAAGCAGTCCACAAAGGATTATATTGAAACAGTAGATGTTATTTACGGAAAATCAAATCTGCAAAATATAGATATAATCAAGGTATATAAAAATTTAGGGAAAATGGAGTTGATAAACGAGCTGATTGAAAATGAGTATTATGAGAGTTTATTAGTTGCCGGTACAGAGATAATTGAAACAAATCTAAAGGTTTTAGAAGAAAAAAGCCAAAAGAGTATGCATTCGTTGGCGAATCTAGCTTCTACACAAACTTAACTTAGTTACAATATTGTATTAAGCAAGGATAGGGCATTGTTATAAAAGTGAAAACATCTTTTAAGAGGGGAAGATTAATCCAATTTCTTACTCGAGCAGTAATTCTCGCTATTAAGAATCCCCTCTTTTTCATCATGAAAATTCTTGCTCCTTAAGTATAGATCAACAAGCAATTACCCATCTCCCTTATAATAGTAATCCTCGTAAAAAGTTTCAATTTTATAATATAATCCTTAAACATTTGGTTCTTTATTCAATCTGTGAGATAATATATTCACAGAACAAACGTACGATGTAATTTGAGGTATTACTCTAAAATCCTCCACCCTCTTCAAACATAAAGTCTAGACACTATTTAAAAGTCATTTATATAACTTGCACAAATTTCACTCAATTTTATTTGGGTGTATTTATTTTCTATGTAGTAAAATCCAATTTCCTCTCTAAAAAGAGGGGTAATGGAGGGATAAAATGGTTAGTATAATTATTGCAGAAAAACCATCCGTCGCAAAAAACATTGCGGATGCCTTAAATATTAAAAATAGAAAAAATGGATACTTTGAAGGAAAAGACTATATTGTTACATGGGCTTTTGGGCATTTATTACAACTTTATGACGTTAGGGATTATGACGAAGGATTGGCAAAGTGGAAAATGGAAAACTTCCCTTTTATTCCTTCTAAATTTCGCTATAAGGTGAAAAGCGATCCTCGTAATAAAGGAAAAGAAGATCTTGGTGCTAAAAAGCAATTGAAAATCATATACCAATTAATCAAACGCAATGATGTAGACTCAGTGATATCGGCTTGTGACTATGATCGGGAAGGACAAGTTATTGGGGATACGATTATTTATAATCTACATACAAAAAAACAGGTATATCGCTTATTACTGAACGAATGGACTCCAGACGAGGTGTTAAAAGGACTCCAAAAACTAGTGCCAAATACAGAAATGAGACCTCTTTTTGATGCTGGTATTAGCCGTCAGTGGGCTGATTGGGTCATTGGTATTAATTTAACCTCCGTGGCGACGTTGAAATATCAAAAGGGTTCTGGAAAGGCACTGAACATAGGAAGAGTGCTACTTCCAACGTTGAAAATTATTTATGATCGAGATAAGGAAATTGAAAACTTTGTGCCAGAAGATTTTTTTAAATTAACAGCTATATTTAAAACAAAAGATGAAAAAGAGTACGAAGGGACATACGCGGAAGATAGGAAGGAGAAATTTAAGGATAAGGAAGCTTTGGAATTAATTCAACAAGCTCTAAGTAATCAATCAGCCACAATCTTAGACAAGAAAGTTGAACTAAAAATGGAATACCCCCCACATTTATTCAACCTTTCAAACTTACAAGGTTTTATAACAAGTAAATATAAAGGTTGGACTTCTGATAAAGTCCTGAAAGTGGCTCAATCTCTTTATGAAAAGAAATATATTACGTATCCACGCACCGCTAGTGTAGTGTTGGAAGAAAGTTTAGTAGATAAGGCAGCAAAGGTACTTAATAATCTAAAAGAAGGACTACCCTATGAACATGAAATTAAATTTGCAAAAAAGAAGCGTATTTTTGATAATTCTAAAGTAGAAAGTCACAGTGCGATTACTCCGACTTATTTACTTCCGAAATCATTATCGGGAGATGAAGAAATTGTCTATACTTCTATTAAAAATCGTTTTATTATGCAGTTTATGCCTATAGCTAAACATGAGGAAACTAAAATTATCACCAAATCTAATAATGATGAAATAAAAGGTGTTTTTTTATCAAAAGGGAAAGTACAACTAGTTGAGGGATGGAAAAAGGTTGAAAAAGTCGAATCGAAAGATACTATTTTACCTTTAGTCAATATAAATGACACCGTGAGTATTGAAAATCACAAACTAACTTCTCATGTAACAAAGCCACCAAAGCATCATACAGAAAAAACACTATTAAGAGTAATGGAAACATGCGGTAAGGTTAAGGACAAAGAGATTGAAAGTAGTGAAGAAATGATGGCTGCTATTTTAAGTGGCTATAGTATAGGTACACCAGCTACAAGGGCAGAAACAATAAAAAAGCTAAAGGATGTCGGCTATATTGCCACTCAAAATAAAAATTTAATCTGTACAGAACTCGGAAGAAAGTTAGTTGAGACATTTCCAGTGAAAGAATTATTTGATTTAGAATTCACTGGAAGGTTAGAAAAAACATTGTCTGATATTGAAAAGCAAAAATTTAATAAAGAAAGTTTTTTAAACTTAATTTTCGATTTTACTAAAGATGCTGTTAAAACAATTAAAAATGAAAAAGACATCACTATTAATGAGGTATCAAATAAAAGGAAAACAAATGAGGTTCTTGGAAAATGTCCTCTTTGTGGCCATGGAATAATTGAGGGCCAAAAAGGCTTCGGATGTAGTAACTGGAAAAACGGCTGTAAATTTGTTATTTGGAAAAATGATAAATATTTAGCGTCAATGAAAAAGAAACCAACAAAAACAATGGTAAAAGGTCTTTTGAAAAATGACGTTGTTTTGGTTAAAGGATTAACGAGCAAAAAGGGGAAAAAGTTTGATGCTAATTTGCGTTATGAGAAAAATCCTGATAACGAATATTTTAGTTGGAAGATGGAGTTCCCAAAAAGATAAAAATCATAAAGTTATCTAATAAATCATTAGTTCGAGATGTTGTTTAATGATCTTAAAACAGTTTACAACTCTCTTTTTCTAATCCCTAATTTTTTATGTACAGGTAACTCATGTGTAGCCAAATGGCTGAAAGTTGGGCGAAGAAAAAGCATCTGAGTTTTGAATGGGGTGTTAAAAGTGCTGGACTTGAAGCATATGGTTTGAATCCAGATGCTTATAATCTCAACATGAACGAAAAAAAACTGCATTATTAATGGAGTTTTTTTTCGTTCATTTTATTGATATAAGAATTCCAAATTATTCATTTAGTTATTCAAAATCCAAGAGTTTTAAAATACTATAAGCTATATTTCGTTCCTTACCTATGTAAGGATAAGAGTGAATATGGATGGCTGGATTAAAATTTAATTCAATGATTGCGTAGGGTGAACATTCATCTTCTAAATCCTCAATCATCATATCCACTCCACATATTTTTGCACCTACTGCTTGTGATGATTCTACAGCAATTTGTTTAAATATTTCTGGCACTTGATCTGTTACATCGATACTATCTCCACCAGTTGAGATATTAGAGTTCTCACGTAAATATTGTAATTTACCTTCAGGAAGTACGGTATCAATTGTAAAGTCTTCTTGTTGCAAGAAGAGCTTCATGTTTTCATCAATTTCAATCTTCTCTAATGGTGTTTTATACCCTTTACCTCTTAACGGATCTACATTTTTTTTGCCGATTAGTTGTTGAATCGTAGATATTCCATCACCAGTAACATTCGCAGGTACTCTATGCAAGACAGCAACTGTTTCATCTCCAATGACCATAAAGCGATATTCTTTTCCTTTAATAAAAGGCTCAATAAGAATTGTTGAATCTTCACGAAAAGCGATTTTTAACGCTTTTATTAAATCTTCTTCATGGGCTCCATTTGGGAAGATGGAGATACCTAAACCAAAATTTGTTGATTTTGGTTTTATCACGAGTGGGACACCAATCCAATTACCAAGTGATTCCTTGGCAGAATCTATATCAAAAAACTCTTCGCCTTCAGGAACGATGATGTCATTTCGCTTAAGAATATGCTTAGTCACACTTTTATTTTCCATGATCAATACTGAAACATACTGATCTTTACTCGTTTTGGTTGCTTGTTTGATGAATTGTATATTTGTCCCTTTGATTAATTCAATAAAATTATCACTTCTATCCAGGATGTTAAAAGAGATACCTCTTTTAATGCTTTCTTTCAGAAGGATTTGAGTGGAAAGTTCCATATCTGTATAAGGTTTTAATTTGAAACGCTCTGAGAAAGCATCTTTTCGATGTTGTTCTGCTAGTTCCAAATGAGCTTTTACATACCCTTTTTCTTTGCACAGTTCAGAAAGACGATAAGAATACGTCTTTTGATAATTAGTTATTACTTCTTTTTTTTCTTTGAGAAGATGATAAAAAGGAAGTCCATACTGTTGATTCATTTCTATAAGGTCATGTAAAATTTCCATTCCCCAATTTTGTAATGAAATAGGTGATCCATCTTTAAGAAGCTCTAATTGAAGATTTTGTCCTTCAATCGCTACTTTTTTGCTATTACTTTCACTCTCTATCTGCCAATTATCATACAATGTTTCTTCTTTCTCTAGACAATATAACAAGAATAGGTGAATAAAGTTCATATCCTCAACAGATAAGCCACTCTTTATAAATGGATTAATATCAATGGTACGAATCTCTAAATATTCAATGCCATTTTCCACTAAATTTTCAGCTGAATAGATTCCTTTACTTTTTAAGCGTATTTGTGAATACAATTCCCTTATATCTTCAATCACACCTTTACCAATATAAGATGTCACGGATTTCACATATTGATCAATGGAAGAGTAATCGAGCGTAAGGAATTCTTTATTTTGATAACCACAGATACTATTCCTATAGGAAGTGGCTTTTCCATTAGAGTATGTCTCCTCTGAAATTTCTTGAAGTGTTTCTACACACTGTTGCTCATAGGTTTTATGAATGGTATTAGTGGCACCAAGAAAATAGACTAGTAACCAATGATGACGTAAATAGTTACGTGTCATTTTTAAATATAGTTCTTGTTTAAAATCTTTTAATGATTGTTGCTTATTCGTTTTACTATATAAGGTCTGTATCAATTTATCTCCTAAAGAGAAATTGATATGAATGCCTGAAATGAGTTGTTTCTTTCCACCATATTTTTGTTCTAAATATGCTCGATAACTTTCATCCTTTCCTTGTTTAGAAAATGTAGCTATAGGAATATCTTGTTCTTCAGGCGTTACAGAAGGCATTGATTGTGGCCAAATAAACTCATTCTCTAGTTCCAATGCAGCTATGTTATATAAAGAATCTAAAAAATCAATGGCATCATTTGTCGTATGAAATACGGGTGTAACTAACTCTAATTGACTTTCCGAAAAATCGGTAGTGATATAAGGGTTTTCTTTTTTATCACCGAAAACTTCAGGATGTGGGGCTAAAGAAAGCTGTCCATTACTAGTGACACGTAAACCTTCCCGTTCAATGCCAAAGTTAGCATCTAGAATTTGTTTATTTGAAAAATGAGAAAACATGTTAAAGCGCATTTTGGTACTTCCTCCTATAAATAACATTGAAAATGGTGACTGATAACAGACCTTTCACTAAAGAAGAGATGGCGATACTTAACCAAATTCCATTTAATCCAAATATCGGCATAAGAAATATAGCTAAAGGTATCCGTATAAGTGTAAAGATAATGGAAATAATTGATGGTATTTTAGGTAAGCCGATACCCGTATACACACCCGTACCAATCATCTCCATAGCCATAAATATTTGAGATAACCCTATAATTTCTAAATAGGAAGATGTGATGGCAATCGTCTCGCTATCTTGAGTAAAAAGTCGAGCTAATTCTTCAGAGCAGAAGATAAAGACTATGCTAGTGAAAAGAGCGTATAAACTTCCCAAAATCAGGCTTACCCGGTAACCTTTAAGAATTCTTTTAAACTTTTTCGCTCCAAAATTTTGTCCGACAAAGCTACTTACAGCACCATTTAAGCTCCCCATTACAATAAAAGTAACAGATTCAATTTGTAGACCAATTTTTTGTGCAGCAACTGCATCTGTCCCATAAGAAGCGATAAATTTAGCTAAAATAATATTAATGACAGTAAAAAGGACACGTTGTGTTGACATCGGGATACCGAGTCTAATAATTTCTGAAGCCTTACGGTAACTTGTCTGGATAATGTTTTTCTGAAATAATATATTTCTGGCTAGATATACAAATAAGATAAGCATGAGTATCTGTGCGATTAACGTAGCAATGGCAGCCCCAATTACACCCCATTTAAATGTATAGATGAAAATAGGATCAAGAATGATATTGAGTACAAGACCAAATGCACTGATATAGAAGCTATGCTTATTATTTCCGAAACTGCTAAACATTCGTATAAAAAATGTATTAAAATAAGAAAAAAACAGCATAAAACCAGAAACGGCTAAGTATTGATAGGCATTGGTTTGAACGGCTTCGTTTTTTAAATCTAAAAAGGCTAATAAGTAATTCCCTAAGAACAATAGCCCAAAAATGGTTATAATTCCTATGATAAAGTTCAGAAATAAGGAAATACCAATGTAGGAGCTACTTTCTTTATCATTTTTACTACCCATTGCATGAGCAATTTTGATTCCTCCACCAACAACGATCATTGCCTGAATGGAATATCCTAAGTTAATAAAAAAGCTAGCAGATCCAACAGATGCGATAGCATCAGGACCTAGACCTCCGACAAAGAGCATATCTATAAAGTTATATAGGAACTGAAGTAAGGAACTTCCTATTAATGGTATAGACAGAAGGGTGATAACTGAAAGTTCTTTTCCAGAAGTTAAATCAATTTTTTTCATGTTCATTTCCCTAATTAATAAAATATAATTTTCTCTTATATAAGAGGATATTTATATTATAAATATTTACTTGCAATTTGCAAGCGTTTAGTCTATATTTTAACTATCAATTTAATTGTAACTTACAAGGTATACACAACATACAAATATAAGAGGTGATTACAATGGAACAAAATTTAAGAGAGTTATTCCAAGTCTTTAGTCGACGTTTTGGCTTTTTAAATAAAGATTGCTGTCAAGCTGGAGGGCACGATATTTCTTTGGTACAAAGTCATATTCTATATGAAATTGAACATCAACATTATCCTTCCATGCAACAAGTGGCGGAAACTTTAGGGACGGATATTACAACGTTTAGCAGACAGGTACAATCTCTAATTAAAATAAATCTCGTTACTAAAGCACCTGACCCAAAGGATCGAAGAATTTCTATTTTATCACTCACTAAGGAAGGCAAAGGAGTAGCAGAAAACATTGATCAACAAATGAATCAATATTTAGATGACGTTTTCTCAAACATGAGCCAAAAAGAGAAAGAGATGGTTATTCATTCTGTTCAATTACTGAATAAGAACATGCAAAAAACAAGCAAATGTTGTACTACCCCATTAGGGTAATACAAAGTTGCATAAAATATGCAAATTACAATTAATCAATAAAATACTTGCAAATTGCAAGTGTTTGGTTTATATTTTAATTATTAATTGTAACTTATAAGAAATACAAAGCACACAAATATAAGAGGTATTTACAATTTCTCTTGAGCAGAGTCATATATTATGTGAAGTCGAATATCAACATCAAATTTCTATGCAACAAGTGGCAGAAAACATTAATCAACAAATCAGTCAGTATTTAGATGATGTTTTCTCAAATATGAGCCAAGATGAGAAATAAATGGTTGTTCATTCTATACAGTTACTCAATAACAGTATGCAAAAAACAAGTAAGTGTTGCGCTAATCCACTAGGATAATACAAGGTGGCAAATACTTGCAAAATACAATTAATCAAATTAAATACTTGCAAATTGCAAGTAAAAAGGAGTAAGAGAATGATTAAAGAAATAATAAGCGAATTTTTTATTATTGCATTAGAACTAACAGCTCTTTTCGTGGCTATTTCATTTGCAGTTAACTTGCTACAAGCAATTGTGCCTTACGATAAAATTAATAAATATTTGACTGGTAAAAATACCTTCTTAGGAGTGGTTGCAGCTTTAGTGTTTGCTTTTGTGACACCTTTCTGTTCTTGTTCAACCATTCCAGTGGTAGTCAATTTGTTAAATAAAAAGGTACGCTTTGGTATTGTTATGGTGTTTTTATTCTCATCACCTTTATTAGACCCAACGATTATAACAATGATGGGCGCGCTTTTGGGAGTTAAAGTGGCCGTGACATATACAATTATTACAGCTATTTTCTCAGCAATTGTTGGATTATTATTGGAAAAAATGGGATTTGAGACAGCTGTTAAAAAGGTCAAAATGAGTGGATTTAACGAAGATGAAATGAAATTTAGCTTTAAAGCTGCTGCCAAAGAAACATTAAGTTTGATGAAAACCGTATATCCATATCTTCTATTTGGAGCAGCTGTTGGTTCTGTTATTCACGAAGCTGTGCCAACAGAATTTATTACGACCTATTTAGGAGGGGATAAATGGTGGCTGGTTCCTATTGCAGCTGTGATTGGAATTCCATTATATGTTCGCATTGAAACGATGATTCCACTATCCAAAATATTAATTGCAAAAGGGATGGCATTTCCACCTGTTATGGCATTAATGATTGGTTCAGTTGGAGCAAGTATTCCTGAGGTAGCACTATTAAATTCTATCTTTCGTAAGCGATTAGTTGTTGCTTTTGTGGTATCGGTTATTACAATGGCTACTCTTTCAGGATTCTTATTCTATATATTTTAAGGAGGTGAAATAATTTATGTTGAATTTTTTTAAAAAAGCGAAGAAAAACGATGATTGTTGTAAGATAAAGATTGAAGAAGTAAAAAAAGAAAAGAAATCTTGTTGTAATGTGAAAATTGAAGAAGTTAGTGAAACTGAGAATCATAATGATTTAAAGTTAAATGCAGAATCTAGTTGCTGTTCTTCAAAAACTGAATAATAAAGTTTACAAAAATAAAGGTGTTTTTCAATAAAAAAGATCAAGTGAAATATATTTAACATTTTACTTGGTCTCTTTTATTTTTATAGAGCAGCACCCTTTAAGGTATACATTAGTGATATGGGGATTATTGGTGGTATTAATGGTTTGGCTTAATATAAAACGTTTATTTGTAAGTAAAGCATAATTAATTTATTTCTTATTAATCTGTAGAGAATAAATGATATATCACCCTAGAATTTTTAAAAATTTTCTTGTTCCACAACCGGAAGATCAAGTGCAAAAATGACCAAACGTCTTTATGAAAGTTGTATATTTGAAAAATACCAGGATGAACTTGGTTTTCATATATCCCCCTATACATTACAGCATACGTTTGCTGCACATCTGGCAAGGAAGGGGATGCACCTTTCAAGCATCCAACAGTTACTTGGCTATGTAAGTCTGCAGCAAAGCCAAATGTATGCAAGACTCACGATCATGCGCGAAAGGAAACTTATGATGAATATATGAAAAATTTTGCTCATTCGGCGGAAAGATAATACCTTCATAAAATCATTAGTTTTGAGAAAAAACGCCCCTGTCTGTTGAAGGGACGTTTAAAGTTATTCTGTTTCAGGACTTTCCCTAAAGTAAATATAAGCATTTGCTTATTTACTTTTTTATCACTTAGGTATATCCTATATAAGAGAAAACTTATATAGGAGGTATACATTTGAACATTTCCTCAATGGAAAAACAATTAAAGGCTTTGGCTGATGCCAATCGCTTAATATTGTTATCCTGTTTAAAAAATAAGGAGGTCTGTGTTTGTGACCTCGTGGATGTTTTAAACATCTCACAACCAGCTGTAAGCCAGCATTTAAAAAAACTGAAAGACGCAGGGATTATTAAAGAACGCAAAGTCGGAACCTGGAAGCATTACAGCATAGTAGAGAATTTATCTCCGGTAGCTCAACAAGTAGTTGATGAACTGGATGTACTTACTAAATGCGATTGCGGAGGTGAATCATGTTCTATTTAGCAGCATCCATTTTTATAGTAACGTTAATTTTTGTTATTTGGCAGCCACGAGGACTCAATATCGGCTGGTCAGCCATGGCAGGAGCTATTGTCGCACTGCTTTTGGGCGTCGTCAATCTGCAGGATGTACAAACAGTAATCGGAATCACATGGAACGCGACGCTATCATTTGTAGCCATCATTTTAATTTCGCTCATTTTAGACGAAATTGGTTTGTTCGAATGGGCTGCACTTCATATGGCTCGAATCGCTAAAGGGCATGGAGTGAAAATGTTTGTACTTGTCAGTTTGTTGGGTGCTGTCGTAGCCGCACTTTTTGCGAATGATGGGGCTGCACTTATTTTGACGCCTATCGTCCTGGCAATGGTTCGAAATCTAAACTTTAGTGAAAAGATGATTTTTCCGTTTATCATGGCAAGTGGATTTATCGCTGATACGACATCACTGCCTTTCGTTGTAAGCAATTTGGTCAATATCGTATCAGCTGATTTCTTTAATATTGGCTTTGGTGAATATGCATCACGCATGATTATCCCGAACCTCTTCTCAATTATCGCAACGATTGGTATTTTGCTGTTATATTTCAGAAAATCAATTCCACGTGTGTATGATGTGAACATGTTGAAAGAGCCGGCACAAGCAATCCGCGATCAAAAGCTGTTTCGCTTATCGTGGGCAGTCTTGGTTGCGCTTGTCATTGGTTACTTCATCAGTGAGCCTCTAAACATTCCAGTATCGTTTATCGCAGGCGGGATTGCGATCATCTTCTTTATCTTTGGAAGAATGAGTTCGGCGGTTGATACCAAAGCGGTAGTTAAAGGTGCTCCATGGAATATTGTTATCTTTTCAATTGGAATGTACGTTGTGGTATATGGGCTTGGTAACGCTGGATTAACAGAAGCGCTCGCTAGCTTCATTGAATGGTCTTCTGAAAAGGGGTATTTTGTTTCAACTATTGTGATGGGCTTCTTGGCAGCGTTCCTGTCTTCAATCATGAATAACATGCCGACTGTTATGGTCAATGCGCTAGCAATCGCAGAAACCCATACCTCCGGAATCATGCAAGACGCATTAATCTACGCCAATATTATCGGTTCGGATTTAGGTCCCAAAATAACACCAATCGGCTCCCTTGCGACGCTTGTTGTTACTCTATGTGGTGATGCGGCAGATAAATGTCCTGTGATTCCACCAACTGTGAAATATGAGCACTGGGGTTTTGATGATCCGGCAAAGACGACTGGAACGCTCGATGAGAAATGGCAAGTGTTCCAGCGTGTGCGAAATGAAATCGCATCTCGCTTGGAAAAGTTTGCGAAAGAGGAAGCGCGATAGACATTGGATTTCAAACGCTTTTAACGTATATATAACTATATTCTTATATTAAAGGAGTCTTTCAAATGGAATTTAACATTTTAAATCAAAATCAAACTGATTGTTGCAGCCCTGAAACAGGTTGCTGTGATACGACGCTGCCCGTCGCAATTATCGGTGCAGGTCCAATAGGTTTAGCTGCCGCTGCACATCTGAAACAACGTGAAGTTCCTTTTTTCATTTTAGAAAAAGGGGATCTTGCCGAAAATATTCGTACTTGGGAACATGTTAGACTTTTCTCACCATGGAAATATAATATAGATACGGCGGCAAAATCCATGCTGGAGGAAACGGATTGGGTGATGCCTAGAGAAGAAGAAATTCCAACAGGTCGCGAGCTTATCCAGGAATATTTGGAACCTCTTGCTGGTCTATTCAGCGATAAAATCCATGCCAATCATCAAGTGCTCGCGATTACACGCGAAGAAACAGACCGCATGAAATCGAACAAACGCGGAGATCGTCCATTCCAAATTTATGTGAAAACAACTAATGGTACTGATACCTTTACAGCGAGTGCAGTTATTGACGCGACAGGGACTTGGGGTCATCCAAACCCAGCAGCTAGTAATGGCCTATTTCTTCCTGAAGAAAGGCAGCTAAGTGATAGAATAGATTACAAGATTCCAAATGTACAAGAAAACATTGAAACCTATGCGAATAAGAAAATCGCTGTGATTGGCGGTGGCCATTCTGCTATTAATTCGTTGTTGCAACTTGCTTCATTAAAAGAGCAATATACAAATACAGAAATAACTTGGATACTTCGCAAGGCGAAAGTAGAAGATGCTTATGGCGGCGGTACAAATGATGAACTTGCTGCGCGTGGTGAATTGGGTACACGAATCGCTTCACTTGTTGAAAATGGTACGGTTAAGGCTGTTACACCTTTTCGTGTTCAGTATGTATATAAAGATGCGAATGGAATTATTTTGAAAGGAAAGAGTAAAGAATTAGGTACATTTGATCGTCTAATTGTTAACACTGGTAGTCGTCCAGACTTTAGCATTCATCGTGAACTTCGATTTGAAGCTGATGCAATTACTGAAGCTGTTCCTACACTTGCCCCATTAATCGATCCGAATCACCATAGCTGTGGTTCAGTCGATGCGCATGGCGAAAAAGAACTTCGTCAACCAGAACCAAATTTCTACATTTTAGGTGCTAAATCATATGGTCGCGCGCCAACATTCTTGATGGCGACAGGGTATGAACAAGTACGTTCGGTGGTGGCCTACTTAGCGGGAGACCTGGAAGCAGCTAAACTCGTCCAACTTTCACTACCGGAAACGGGTGTATGCAATAGTGGAGCTGGTGGTTGCTGTTAAATAAAACGGTTAAGCAAAAAAATGGTTTGCTTTTTGAAAGTTAGTTCTTCGAATCGCATAATTGTCGAGTAATGACTCGAAGTAAAATGCGGCAAGTCACCAAAATTTTCAAGTTATGGTGTCTTGCCTTTTTATTATTTTTTTAATAACTGCTCTCCTATTCAAATAAGAATCTACTATAAGTCTAAATCGTCAATTAGAGTATTCTCTTTATTGTCCCTGAATGGTACTACACTGGTAACATTTTTCTTGTTTTTCCTAAATTCCTCAAACTTTTCATAACCCTTAACTGGATTCTCACTGAACATAGTATCAAATAAGTGTTGAACAATTTTATTCCTTGATTTCCCTGTTGTTATCACGTTGATAAGTGGTACATCTTCATGGCTACTAGCATCAATCCACTGAAAAAAAAGTTCTTCGTACTCGGCTAGTCTTTGTTTAAGGAATCTGTTTTCTTGTTCTAATAAATGGACCCTTTTTTCTTTATTATTATGATCGGCTATAATTTTCTTGTTTTTTTGTATATATTTTTTTAATTTATTTTCGTTAATAATAATAGCACCAATAAGTTTATCTTTATTGCTTTCCGTTCCTTGAAAGAACTTGTTAATTGCATCAATAGAATCCACAACTTTTTCATCTTCTTGAATTGATAAAGAAACGGTATGTTCGAGAACTTCATTTGCCTTGTCAATTGTTTTTCTACCTTGTCTTCCTTTTTTTCTCCAGAAATCTTCGCTAAGGAGAAGGTTAGATTTGTCGATTTTATACAATTCCTTGGAAAATCGGTAAATTTCCATATACTTAATCAGCCCATTATTTTTTTGCTGTTGAAGATACTGAGATATAATGTTATCAATAGCTTCTTGAGGATAAATTTTTGGTTTCCGACCTTTTTTACTCATTGGTAGTCACCTTTTCTTTTAAAATTGCTAGCTGATACAGGGAATGCTTTAGCTGCTTAGAGGTTTCTATTAGTTCGCGGTTAAACAACACATTTTTTTCAGAATATAGACCCTCTTTAAAACCTTTCATAGCTATTTGATATAGATCTTTCAAGTTTTGGAGCAATTGTTTTGTCATGTTTTCTTTATCATTAATTTTTTTTAAAATGATATCGGCTTTTTCTTTATATTCTTCAAAGCTTATACGCCATGCATCACAAAAAACATGATCGTCCACCTTGCAGTTTTGATTAGGATCTGTACAATATCCAATACTCAAGGGGATTCGAACATCCTTGTTTTCAGAAGGTCTTAAAATAAACTTCTTTTTAAATTCCTTTTCATCAAAAATTTCCTTTGTGTGCTGTCCTATATTTTGATTTAAGCTGAACTTGAGCATTAACTCCAGTACTTCTGAATCAACCCAATACTCCAAATGCTGATGATAGTGGTATTGGGAGTAGATGGAGACATGTCCACCCAATCTTGCAATTTCTACCGGATGGTAGCCTTGTGTCATAAGATTTAAAAAGGCGAAATGCCTTGTATCGTTAGGTCTGATTTTCCTGTTAATTACTTTTTCAAGGTCTAGGTTATGTTCGGCTATCTTTACTTCTTCTTGTTCCATAATTTTAAATCCATATTTTTTGCAGACTATTTCATAGTAGAATTCGTTTAAGATATACAAGAATATCTTTGAGTCAAATGCCTCAGGATCAAGCTTATTTTCCAAATAGCGTTTTTGAAATGGCAAGGACAAATATGAAATTAGAGTTGAAGAACTCCCATAATTATCAGTTGAATTTATATAAATATTTATTGCCTTAGCTAATCTGTTAGGAATTAAAATAGAGTCAATTACTTGTACCCTCCGGTTATTTTGCTTTTTTCTAGGTAGTTTTAATAGAAAACCGTCCTCTTCTTCTATTAAACTATCCCTTTTAATATCGCAGAATTCTGAAATCCTTAAAGGAATAATAGTAGTTAGATTCCACCATAAATAAATACAAAAGTACTTTCGATAATTCTCATCTGATAAATTATTTTTAAAATAATCCTCAACAACCATTGAAAATTTTAAAGTGTCCTGGGAACTAGGTAGTTCTCTTATCCCTTGCTTTTGTTCAGTCTTGGATTTAATGTTCCATATCCCTTCTGTATAAATCCCCGCATCATCTGCAGATGGAAAATAATCAAGAAAGTTCAACACAGAGTTGCAAAGGGACAAACGTTGTCTAGATGTTGAATTTTCTATGTACTTAATAGTGCTGCCTAAAAGGTCATTAGTAAAACCATTAGATATTGTTGCAATCTGCAAAAGCCCATTGACTTTGCCTTTTATAGTTACTGCGGCTAGGCCCTTGTCAATTAATGTTGCTGTCCAGCATTTCACAATAGTTTTTAAATCAAACTTTACCTTTTTTAACAACGTTTCCGTCAGACACTCGTAGTTTATATAACGTTTGTTTTTTTCTGTTTCATCGTATAAAGCCCAAATATCCTGATTAAACTCACAGTGATTAAATTGACTCTCATTCGAATATCTTGATAAAGAATCATGTGCCTGCAAAACCGAATGTTTTATATCAAACTCCTCACTCGCCAATACTTCAACTTGCTCAAAGTCCTCTACTTTTATATTCAGCATTTTCAACCTCTTTCTATTGTTATATATTCATAGGGGCTTGGTAATGCGCTAATTTGCTCTTTTAAATCGTCATATTCTATCTTAATAAAAGCACTTAGAACATCTGCACCAAACTTTTGTTTAGCATGGCTTAGAACTATGAGATCAGAAAATAGCAGGTTCGATATTCTCACCTTTTCACCTAAATACTTTGAGTTTTCATGTATTTCTAGGTAATCTATAATTCGCTTCTCCATGTTTGCGGCAATCTTGGTTAACGCGTAAAAATGGGGGACAGCGAAAGGGCATTTGTTACAGTCTCTATCTAAAAATATGCACTTTCCATAAATACATTGATAGTTTGCTTCTTTGGCTGGAAGTTGTCCGAAATTTAGTAAAAGCATCTTTTCTTGAAGCGCATTTTCTGAATGACCATTTAAATAATGAAAGAGATCTTCATCCTCTTGTTCAATAACATTAATATATCTAGCTAAATTTTCAATTTTATAAATATCGCCAAATATATCTTTTATAACGGCCGATTTCCTCAAGGGATCATCTGAGCTTATACTAGTCTCCCCAAGTAATACTTTAGAAAATAAGTCATAAGTATATCCGAAGTATCCTTTATCAAAAAGCTGACTGGCGATATAATCTACGTGCTCTTTTGGAATATCAATGTAAGTATTTGTCGTGTCTAGGTCTGAATGATTGCGTATGAATTTAGAGATTTCTAAGGGATTCCTCTTTGTTTTTTTCTTTACAACATCAGTCATTAGGCCAATAAAGGTACGGTTCATTTTTAATGAACCGAATATAAAGTTCTTTTTAAAATTAGTAAAAAGCGAATCATGTGTACCTTTAAGCATTTCGTTTCTTTGATTCATAAAGTCGATTAAATAATGTTTATTTGTTCCCAACAACCTTGTCCTTAGTTCACAAATTATTAGTGCGTTGGCAAGAGGGGGTATAAGCTCATCAGAACAAAAAAAGTAATTTGTTTTTTGATTTTTGGTATGCTTCAAGGACTGTAATTTACTAGAAAGCTGAACAACAATATACCTTGCATCCTCCAAACCTAAATTAGTATTCTCAAAATCAGAGATACTTCTAATTTTGTCTGGCAAATCCAGTCGAGGAATTTTATAAGCAAAATCAGAAGCTCTCCAGCCATTATTCATATGAAGCAAAACATATAACCAGGCAGAATCATACTTTTTATATGTATCTCTATCGTTTAATGCACTATTAATATCCTTAATTGCATTATGCTTGTGCAGCTTGATATCCTTAATATAATCTAACAACTCAATAAATTCAGTAGGGGAGTAGACCTCCTTTTTACCAATCCCTTTTCTCCTTTTCACCTCATAAGGATTATTTATTTTGCCCACACCTATTAAAGCAGTTGGCATTGCATTATTGATGGCATTAAAGAATGAAAAAAGGGTCATCTGATACTCCAGAAAGATTTCATGATTAAATAACAATAAATTTAACTCCTTTACAGAGTAAGAGAATATCTCTTTTGATTTTGTTATGTTCGCTATCAACTTAGTTATCGAAGCAAAACGAATAATTTGCTTCTTAACGGATTGTTTATTTCCTTTTGTTTTATTTAATATTTGCTGAACATAGGAAAACCAGTATTTTTGCGTTAAAGGGGCATTAGCGGAAAAGGAGATCTCTAATGCTACAATTAATCGTTCATAAGTAGCATAAGGGAGAGCAATGTCCTTTGTTATTTCTTTTTGAAGTTGTTCTCTTCTCATCTGACTCATATACTCATCAACACTGTTCTTAGGGTAAACCACTTTAGAATTTTTAAATTTCCCAATCTTTATAAGCCTAGGAAGATCTCTAGCAGTAAACTTTTGAATAGAGTTTCCACTTATGTTTAAAGAACGTAGCTCAATAAACGTCATGTACTCATTTTCAAACTTAGTCAACAGACTATTCTGAGCCTCTTTAAGCTTGTAAATTTCGTCTTTTGAATACCATTTGACGTTACTAATAACATGCCTTGGGGTAATTTCATTTTCTTGCAGGGCTAAGACCACAAGTTCTTTAGATAAGCCTAAAACTTTACTGATATCTCTTAAAAGAAGATGCTTATTTTTTAGATTCCCTTCTTCTATAAATTGACATCCGCTTTTCCCCTTCTTTAGAATAAAATCCTTTCTTTTACTTTTCGACTCCTTTAAGTTTAAATACTTCTTTTTACCTTTTGCCTCTTGCCTCTTTTCTCCCTTTTCTTTTTTGGCCTTTAAGTATTTATCTATTGACGATTTTCTAAAAGCTACCTTTGTTTTTTTGAAGCGATTGAATTTAGCAAGCGAAGGAAGTTCGTCTAGAATTAAACCATTGCTCTTGATTGTGTACGAACTAACCATTTTAACGTTTAATAATTTACTAACCTCTTTATAAGTCAAATGATTTTGATCATAATAGTTGTATAATTTTTCACGTCTTTTAAACAGTGAATCAATTTCATTTTTATCCCATCGATTGTAACTCCCACTTTTGCTATTTATAATTATCGGTTCAACATTATTACTTTTCAGAAATCTCTCGATGCATACGACTTTGAATAGTAGTGAAACTTCTCTTCTCGTATAGTAGGACGTATTATTTAATAAGGCTTTTCTTTCCAATGCTACGTTCACTAATCTTTTCTCGTAAACTGTTCTTATATTACAATACTTTTTTACTCTTGCAATTATAGGCAACTCTGTTGGATTAGATAAACTTAAACTATGAGCGCTAACACCTAGTCTTATTCCCTCATTATAGGTGACAAAGTTTGTTTGATAATACTCGTAAAGCTCACTTTGTATTTTTAGTAATTTTTCTGTATCACTTTTTTTATAATACTCAATATTACGTGTATCTTTTGAAATAGGATTTATATTATACTCATTCAATATCTTGACTAATTTAGTTGAATATGTAATATTCAATAGCTTACTCAATTCATATCTCGGATACATTTCTTTATCCATGTCCTTTATCACTCGCTTCCTCCCATTTTTCTAAATACGCCGTATCAATGGTTGAAACTTTATTATCATAAGCCTCTTGAATGAAGTTAATGGCCACTTTCATATTTTCAATTGCCGTTTTTTCATCAACATATGCTAACGCTGAGTTGATATCTCTGTCCCCCCGCGCAATGGCTATTTGAGTCGGATTTAGTCCAAGATCGAGCAAGAAGTTAGTAAATACCCCTCTGCCAATATGTGTAGACCAACTATTCTCTGCTAACAGGGCATAGTCGCCTATATTTTCTTCCATGCTTAACGCCCTTAAAAATGCTTTTTTTACTTTCATAAACCTCAAATGATACTGTTTTCCAGTTATAGGCAACCCGGTACGTCCAGATACAAACAAATAAGCTGGATTATTATAAACTCCTTTGTTCATAAGATTTTCAAGTCCCTCTAAATGCTCCTTATATATATTTAGCATTAGGTTGTTCATTAAAAGTGATTGATTTCTTGGGTTTTTCACTTGTATATGAGAAGTATTTTTTATGTCAGGAAAAAGTAATTCTTGGTTATCCCTTATCTCCAAGATCAACCCATTTCCTTGCTCCTTAATGTTTTGCCGAGTCAAATTAACTACTTCTGATCGTCTTAATCCGCCAAAGAACTGAAAGCAGATTCCTAACACTATATCTGGCGCAATATTTCTAGCAATATTTATTAACTTTATCGTAAGTGAATATCTATTTGTACCAAAATCAGACAACATACTTTTTACTCTTTCGTCTTTTCCAACAAATATAGTACCAAGCTCAATATCATCAAACGGATTAATTTCCACTAAATGATTGAGTTTTCCTCGTTTAATTGACTTATAAGTAATTTCAAAATCCTCATATATAATCCCTTGAATTTTTAACCAATAATAAAATTTGATTATATATCTCATTTGATCATTAACATATCCCGGGGAAAGTTCACCAGCCCTTGCCCTTAAAGATAGGCTTGAAATATATTTAGAACCGTGAATTAGTCTCATTCCGTTTATACCTTCATTTTCCAGACAAGCAAAAGAAATATCTTTTTGCTTTATCTGATCGATTATGTAGTTTAGAAACCTAGTTACCGCATATGCACTGTTACGTTGGCTACTTAAAGACTTACCTTTGTTTCTATACATTGTCTTGATAAAATTAGTAATAGGGGATGGAAAGATATTGTCAGTATTAGGATTTTTCATCCCAATTCCTATTGTCCTTACTTCACTTTCATATTCACCACTCAACTCAGTAATGCTGTACTCCCTTACAACAAAAAAACTCATATAATTGTCCTCCTTTCGTATTAATTTAACTTCTTTAGTTTCATAAATGGGAGAAGTGTTTTTTACAGTTTACACCATTTATTATAAACCATTCCCTCTAATATGGGCGGAATACTTAAGTAGGTTTAATGCTTTTAATATAAGTATTTATGGTGTATTTATTAAGTTAATACTATAAATAGCCCAGAAGTAGTTATACAAGTGCAATCACCAACAGTCTATTTGATTTATCAGCGTCAGAGAGAAATTGAAACGTTTGTTTCCGAACCATTTTTCGAAGTGGAAGCCCAATTTACCGCTCAACACGGAGTATATAAAGGAAAGGCAAAATTAAAAGAACCGAAGCGAGAAATCATTGCCAACCTGTTGCGTGATCGCAATATCCATCCCGATACACCGGGCACGATTACAGAGCTCACCCATACAGATAAGCGCATGCCGGCACCGCAGCTTCATTCACTTTCCACACTGCAAGCTACGGCCAATCGTAGATGGAAAGCGAGTCCAGCAATCGTATTAAAAACAATGCAGACTCTTTACGAAAAGAAAATTGTCTCTTACCCAAGAACGGACGCACGGCACATCACACCCGCTGAATTCGCCTACTTGTCAGCTTCAATTGAAGATTTTCAAAATCTTATTGGGCACGAATTTGAAGTCGCATCAAGAACACCGAAGAAAAGATTTGTCGACAGTTCCAAGGTGAATGAGCACCATGCCATTATCCCAACGAAGAAACTGCCCACTGCAGCAGCTGTCGCCAAACTGTCACCGCTTGCGCGTAATTTATATGAGGAAATCGTCCGGACTACACTTGCCATGTTTCACCGTGATTACTTGTATACTGAAACGAAAGTAACGACAAATGTAAATGGACTTCCGTTTTTCACAACAGGCAGGACAGAGCGCGATAAGGGGTGGAAGGAACTTTTCCCCCCATCTAAAAAGACAAAGAACTCCGAGGAACTCACTCTTCCGCAATTGGAGCGTGAGGAAACGGTACAAAGTGAAATTGCTATCAAAGAAGGAAAAACGCAAGCCCCGAAACCATACACTGAAGGCCAACTAATAGCGATGATGAAAACATGCGGAAAACTTGTTGAGGATCAAACTGAGACAAACGTTTTGAGGGAGATTGAAGGACTTGGTACTGAGGCAACACGTAGTGGAATTATTGAAACGATCAAAAAGCACGGCTATATATCAGTAACCAAAAATATCGTCGCCATTACTGACAAGGGTCGCGTCCTATGCCAAGCAATTGAGGGAAGCCTACTCGCAAGTCCTTCCATGACAGCGAAATGGGAAACATACTTGAGGAAAATTGGGAATGGAGAAGGGACAGGTCAGCACTTTTTAAACAACGTCACAAAGTTTATCCAAAAACTGCTTCAAGATGTCCCAAACGAGTTAGACAAGCAGGAAATCAACATTGCACTCCCGCCTGCACCTTCCTCTCGCAGGAAAACTTATAAACCAAAGGAAGTAGCACCCTGCCCTGCTTGTGGTAATGGTACAATCGTGCATCGAAAGTCATTTTATGGCTGTAGTAATTATAAAAATGGCTGCAAACAGACATTTCCCGGTACATTTCTCAAGAAAAGGCTAACCCCAGCCCAAGTAAAGCTGTTGTGCACAAAAGGACGGACAAGCGTTATCAAAGGATTCACTTCATCTGCAGGTAAAAAGTTTGATGCCCCACTGGAATTTAAAGATGGAAAATTGATGTTGGATTTTAAATAAAAATACGAGGTACAGACAACATTCTAAGTTCCGTCTGTACCTCGCCTCATATTATTTCTGATGACCACATGATGTGATAAAAACAGGGACGTTTCCGCCGTATCTTCAGCATAGAACTGAATCAACCGAGACAGCATTCCTCTCGGTGGATTCCTACTGCTTTTCTTAGATAATCAACCGAGACAGCACTCCTCTCGGTGGATTCCTGCTGCCCTTCTTAGATAATCAACCGAGACAGCAATCCTCTCGGTGGATTCCTGCTGCCTTTCTTAGATGATAAACCGAGACAGCACTCCTCTCGGTGGATTCCGGCTGCTTTTTTTAGATAATAAACCGTGACAGCACTTCTCTCGGTGGATTCCTTCCGCCTTTCTTAGATAATAAACCGAGATAGCACTTCTCTCGGTGGATTCCTGCTGCTTTTCCTGGATGATAAACCGAGATAGCACTCCTCTCGGTGGATTCCTGCTACCTTTCTGAGATAATCAACCGTGACAGCAATCCTCTCGGTTGATTCCGGCTGCTTTTCTTGAATGATAAACCGAGACAGCAATCCTCTCGGTGGATTCCGGCTGCTTTTCTTGAATGATAAACCGAGACAGCAATCCTCACGGTTGATTCCTGCTGCTTTTCTTGGATGATAAACCGAGACAGCACTTCTCTCGGTGGATTCCTGCTGCCTTTCTCAGATAATATGCGGCAGAACCGTCCCTCTGCTTCACCCATCCCTGCTTCATACCTCGGCTTCTTCATAACAGTAGTTTGAGTGATTCTTGGAGCGTTTGAATTTCTGCATAGATTCTTTGATTATGTGGCATATGAGGTACTTGAGCTGCTCCCAGCAACTTATTTTGTTCAATGGATTGTGCCATTGTTTCAAAGATATATAAAAACTGGGCAGTCTCATCTTTTGTGAGCAATGTTCTTCCTTCTCTGTTTACATTTGATTGCAGAAAATAACCAAGTTGTTCCATGGAAAAGAGAACTGGCGATATGTGACTTAGCCTGTCCATGTTATGGGGGATTTCACCTAATGCCGTATCATAAACCGTACGTAAATTACTTAGATTCGTTCTCATTTTATTTTGAATTCGGCTGATTCTTTGCGTATTCTGGGAGCTGTTACTATTATCAGCAAAGAGACTAAAAAATAGCTGTGATTGACTACGTATCGTTTTTGACATTAAATGTGGCAATCGACTAGAAGCAGAATGTCTACCAACTAGGAGAACCCCTATAACTCCGATAACACAACCAATGAGCACATCCGTCACACGTGCAGTTGCAAAATAAGAAATATCTCCAATTTGTGTTGTACTTTCAGCAGCCAAAATAGCATTCGGTGTAATGAAAGTAACAGCAAATGCATAATTACGTACAATGAAAATTTCTGTAAGGAAGAACAAGATACCGATAAGAAAAGCAACAACAATAGGTGATGGAGCAATCAAGAGAATGCTAACAGCAAGAAGGACACCAACCAAAGTTCCGAGTGACCTTTGAATCGAACGGTGAAATGTACTAATAATGGTAGAGCCAAGCATAACAGAACCACATGTAACAGGAATCCAATAAGAACGATCAAATTCATAGGAAAAGGCAATCAATGCGGCAATACTAAGTACAATCGTGTAGCGAATTGCTGATAAAAGCACAACTGAATTCTTGTCAAACGCATCTATAAATGTTCTTGTAAATGGCTGCTTTTGAATTTGAACTTCCATGTCTAAGTTTGGATTTGTTGCATGTAACACCCTATTTGCTTCCGCTACTTTGTTCAATAAACTTCCTTCAATAGATCCCACATCTTCAATCATAGGAGTAGGAATCATCTTCCCTTGACCCTTATTATGAAGAGATTGTGTCACTTGCTCCAAAAAGTATACTGTTTCAGAAGATAAGCCTCTAACTCCTTTCGCCTCAAGTTCTAAAATATCCATCCATATTTCATGGGCAATATTTTTTAGTACATATAAACGTTTAAAATACTGCTTGCTGCGCCATGAAATATAACCAGAAGTCAATGTTGCATCTGCATTCTTTAATGAAAATAATGTATTTTCTTTTATCTCAATAAACTTTTCCGTCCCTATTGATTTTGTTAAATTCGTAAGTTGCCCATAAAGGTAGTAAATGGATTCCTTTTCCGGTTTGTAAGGATCCGAAAACCAACCAATCATCGCTACTATCCAAGAAATTACTCCGCCCGAGAAAACAAGTGAAGCTCTTAAAAGCGCATCATGGGGGCTCACTTCCATCGCGGATGTCATCGCAAAAATTATGACAAAGAAGATAGCTGCTGGGCCTTGAATTTTAAAAGCACCGAACGTAAATGTCGCCAGGCCACCTATTAGCCCTAATAAAACACCAAATACAAGCGGATATCCGGCTGTTAGTGAACCAAGTCCCATCGCTAAAGTTAGTCCAAGTAAAACAAAAAATAACTTCTTTGCTCTATGCTTGTACGGCTCGTTAAATACATATAAATATGCAAATCCTCCAATCCCAGCGAGTAGTCCATATTGAAAGTTGCCAAGTAATATACCAATCATGACAGGTATGGATGAACTTAATGCCGCTCCAAATGCTTTTCGCAAGGGAAAAGGAGACTGCTTGATCTTGAAAGCATCTCGAATAATAGAGAGTTTCACACAATATTCCTTCTTTCTTTTTATAAAGCGAGTTTTCAATCAGTAGTAGGGTAATCACACTTATTCCACTGACGTTCGTTGAATGAATCGGGATTTTAGGCTATAAATTCTTCACGTATCATTCTTTAAAATCCCATCAAGTTGTGAAGTAGGGTCATACAGCCTGCGGTAAGCCTTAAATCTTTTATCCATTTAGAAGGAAAAGGGGGAAATTTACGCTTATATAATGAACATGTACGAAAGACTTTCTATACAAATATTAATTTTAATGAATTTACTTTTTAACGTCAAATGATGGCCGACTACATTTGACCACCCAACAACATGATGTATGCTAGTTAAAATATTTACCAACATTTATTTACTCACTTAAACAGGCATATAAATCCCCCATTTATCTCAAAATAGTAGATAACCTTTCTAAATAAATTTACGATAATCATTGCTATAATAGTTGTATACATTTTACTTACATAATGAAAATCAGTATATTTAAATAGGCAGTAATCAAATGTTTTGTTTGATTTTATATGGATGTGATTTTACAAATTATGTTTTTTATTCCATACATAAATAGTAGCAAGAAGAAGGAGCGATTTTTGTGGAAAGAGTTGTAGGTACTATCGCAAGGGGGCTTCGTTGTCCGATTATTAATAAAGGTGATCGTATTGAGGAAATTGTTGTTGATAGCGTATTAAAAGCTGCGGAAGTTGAAGGCTTTACGATACATGATAAAGATATTATATCCGTTACAGAATCCGTTGTGGCACGTGCCCAAGGAAACTATGCCACTATTGACCATATTGCCAAAGATGTCCAAGCTAAATTTGGTGATGATACAATTGGTGTCATTTTCCCTATTCTAAGCCGTAACCGTTTTGCAGTTTGTCTTCGTGGTATCGCAAAAGGCGCAAAGAAAATTGTATTAATGTTAAGCTACCCTTCCGATGAAGTAGGTAATCATTTAGTGGATATAGACACACTTGATGAAAAAGGGATAAATCCTTGGACGGATGTTTTAACAGAAAAACAATTCCGCGATCACTTTGGCTACAATAAACATACCTTTACTGGTGTCGATTATATCGATTATTACAAGTCATTAGTTGAAGAATATGGTATAGCATGCGAAGTCATTTTTTCAAATCAACCAAAGACCATTTTGGACTACACAAAGAATGTGCTTTGCTGTGACATTCATTCAAGAGCTAGAACAAAAAGAATTTTAAAAGCTAATGGTGGCGAGAAAATTTATAGCCTTGATAATATTCTTGCCGAATCAATCGAAGGCAGTGGATTCAATGAGAACTATGGTCTATTAGGTACGAATAAGGCAACAGAGGATAGCGTAAAGTTATTCCCACGTAATTGCCAACCAGTCGTAGACAAAATCCAAGAAGTCATGAAGGAAAAGACAGGTAAAACCGTCGAGGTCATGGTTTATGGAGACGGTGCATTCAAAGACCCTGTAGGAAAGATTTGGGAGCTCGCTGACCCAGTAGTTTCCCCAGCCTATACTCCTGGATTAGAAGGAAGACCAAATGAAATTAAATTAAAATACCTTGCCGACAATCAATTTGCAGATTTAAAAGGCGAAGAACTAAGACAAGCCATTGCAACATATATAGATGAAAAAGAAGATGACTTAGTTGGAGCAATGGAAGCGCAAGGAACTACTCCTCGTAGACTAACAGACCTTATCGGCTCACTATCCGACTTAACTTCGGGTAGCGGAGATAAAGGAACACCGATTGTTTATATTCAAGGATATTTTGATAACTATACAAAGTAATAATTATCGTAATCTTATTGGACAAGGGAGAATGGCTCCTTTGTCCTTTTTTCATCGTATTTTTCTGAAACTGGGGTAAGATCAGTATTATCCTTTAAATTAAATTCAGAAATATGATTTCAAAGGACTTTTATGAACTACCTGCCCAGGCTTAAGGTATCAGGTTGACGGATCATCAACTCCATCATATGAAAGCCAAAAGACAAACTACTCCATTTTAAGTAGGATTTAGGTTGCCCTTTACACAAGGCTTATAGGTTTAACTTTTTTATAATGATTCACAAGGATTAGCAACCTTATCTCCCAAATTAACATTACAATTGTTACAATTACTTTGATTGTGTTGAACCCATTTCCAACAAAGTTAATTGAAAATGTTTCTATGATGTAGAATAGAAGAGAGAGTATAACATAACTATTGCATAGTCTAGTTGTCAATTGATGAATATTACTCACTTCAGCAAGACGACTAATGTCTAGCATAAGTTGAAAAATGTAAAAAACGAGCACTAGTTTTAGTAACCCAAGCAATAATGGATACATACTCCAAAGTGAAAAAGTCTCCAAAAATAAATCACCTTGATTTTGCGGAATAAATACAGATGGAATCGAAATAAACGTAAGAATAGCCGCCAAATAGCTAGCTTTTTTCTCTCCATCAATTTGATTAGTCAGATTTACGACTCCTTGATAAATCAAATAGTAACCAATTGGGTTAGGAAGTATATCCACAAAGATGTGAATATCTATCAAAATGATAATTAATCCCCAAGTTATTTTTGTAAATGCTACCTTCATTTTAATTGATCCTTACTTTCCTTAACCAATTGATTGACTGATGTTTGGTTTAACCATGGTTCACGAATAACTGTTAACATATATGTAAAATCCCCCTCATTCTCAGTAACTCCGTGCAATGCCACATCTAATTCAATAAAGCTAGTAAGATTCTCATCTGTGGAGAATTGCAAGATAAGGCTATCGTCTTTTTGTAGTTCCATTGCCCCAAATTCAGATGCCACATAGGGTTTACTGTTTATTTGCATATGTAATTGATTTTCTACTTGTTTATAAGGTAGCCTAATCTCTTCAAGCCGTACTGACTTCTTCACTTCCAAAACATCTTCACTCGCTCTATCACCACTATCGCTTGAACTCCTATGTTCAAATACATCAGTATTTTCCTCATTCATGCCAATCGTAACTGTACCGATGTTAGTATGCACCTGTTGATGATTTGAAAAAGTAACATCAATCTCTTCAAACGTCCAAACCTCTTTAGAGAAGTCAATTGGCACCTCGCTAATGGGAATTTCAAGCAATACCTCCATTAAATAATTTTGGTTGAATGCTTGTTTGTAAGAAATTTGCTCTTGCCCATCACCAAACCACACACGGCCTTCATTCGTTGGTGTTAAGATAACCCCATTTACTTCCACGTAACTGACATGTATAAACTCATGCTTATCGATTAAATAATTGAATCGAATTTCCACAGTTTCTTGGTCATCAAAGATATTTTTTGTTATATAATGTTCTAGAAAAATTGGCTCTTCTAATTTACTTGATTGGAAATAAATGTAGTTTCCAACTCCACTTATCAATACGAGCAATATGCCTATCCAAAACATCCAAGGTTTCAAAAAATCACCATCACTTTTATGAATATATTTATTTCTTAGATTATAACATAAGATTTTTAAATATTCTTAATAAAGTTTGTGACTATTGTAAATCTGCTATTAGAGAAGAGCTTGACTCATAACACGTACCTACCTCGTGTCATTTCCATCTGGCTTACTTTGAATTCAACCTCTCTACAGGTTAAAAACACCTTCCCTTTATAGGCGAAGTAAGGATGCTTCAAGCAATACCACAAAACTCTTTTGCATTAAAGTAAGCTAGTCGTCCTACATTGTGCAATGAAATGAAAGATACATCCGGGACAATTAGCCAATTTTACCTTTTTGATAGAGGTTGTTTCCTAAAGATTGTTGTTATTAGGTGTTTTTGTTATAAATAAGTTCCCTTGGTATAATATATAGGAATGACTATTTCAAAGGGTCAAAATTCCGTTTGGCAAATGGTGAAATCCTTATCACTATATGTTCGTTATTTAATTCGGGGGGATGCACAATAAACAAGAAAATAATTCACATCATAAATGTTTTAATAGGTATTTTAAGTATAGGGTTCAGTTTATTCTTTACTTGGGGAGTTTTAGGGTTCGGTCCAGAGGGAAATATGCTAATCATCGCCTTTCCGTTGGCGGTTATTGCTGTATGGGCAGTAATCTACTACTTACAGATTAAATTCCGTTCAATAAAAAGTTTCGTAATCTTACTATTGGTAGAATTGATTTTATTTTTTTCAATAGTTGCGATGATTAACCTTCATTAGCATCGTTAAAATATTGGTTGAAAAACCTCCCACAAAAATAATTTCTATATAATGAGCAAATTGTACATGTTAATCTATGTAACCACGTTCAGCCATTAATGCACCTCTTACAACGGGCAACTAGGTACCCATATTCGAATAGGTACCTAGTTGCCTATAAAGAGGCTTTTATTTATATCTCTTTATCAACTCCAAATATTGTGTATCTCCATACCCCAACATTGGAAAAAGCGCAAATAGTTTTTGCAGCAGTTCGGAGGTTGGCAAATGTTTATGTTTCACAATATATTTTATCACCGGGTTATCTTCTGTCTGCATCTCTAGGAATAAATTGACAGCCTGATACATCACCGGTAATAGTTCTATAGATGGCCTTTGGTGCTGAATCAATACTTTCTCATAAACAGTTGCATACTTACCCAGTGTCACTTCCGTCTGACTTACTTTAAATTCGTCTTCTCTAAAGCTATTTAAAAATACCTTCCCTTTAAACCTCGACTGTTCCAAATAGGCGAGGATCGTCAATGCATTCATCTGGCAAAATACATCCTCCCCAAACCATAAGACAATATAGTTGTAATCCTTCTCAAACAAATTACACAAAGGCTTGATCACCTTGTTCCGGTAACTTTCTACCGTATCACGATGTCCAGATGCCCGCATTTGGATGAACGCATCATCAAAGACAGGTACTGATGTTTGGTGTACACACATCGCTTCATTGAATGGCACATAATCAGACATTCCCATCAATTTTTTACTGTTAAATTCATCATACATCACTTGACCATTTAAAATATTTAGCACGTCCTGATCAAACAATTCCTGTTTCCTATCTTTCAACTGTTTTACTTCTACTTCTCTACTCATTTTTACATCTCCCTGCTGCATGATAATTTTGGTAAAGGACTGGACCGGCTGAGGATGAAGCTGGAATTCCTTTGGATTAAGACCAAAAGCAGTTTTAAATGCTCTACTGTATGATTCCTGTGACGAATATCCATAATCCATGGCAATATCAATGATTCTTCTGTTTTGGATGAGATCTTCAGTTGAAAGATATAACCTGCGTAGAAGAATATAACGTCTTATACTAATTCCAGTTAATTGATGAAACTTAAAAGAACAATAATAAGGTGAATATCCCATATAATCCGCTAAATCCTCTAACGAAAACCTTTCTCTCATCCTCTCCTCCATCCAGTCAATCATCCACTGTATATATGTATCCATTTGCTTCACCTCTATTGTCATTATATTGGAATGAAGAATAAGTAATTTGACATTTGTTGTGCAAAAATAGTTTTGAGCTTTATAAGTTTCACAGATTGAAGGGAATTTTTATTGGACAAGTTTTGGAGAACCCCTTTGTGAAGTGAAAATTCAGCAAGTAGCTGTTACGCAATGACAATTTCCCCCATCGCTCATGCTCCATCGTTTTATCTATTAGCTTGTCTACTAAGCACTTTCACATAAAAATCTAATCGAAATCTAATCTCTTTCAAATGGCGCTCTCATTGAACCTCTGCATAATAAACAATGAAGGGAATGAAATAAAATGGCAATTGAAATTTTCAGGAGAAAGGAACAAAAGTATCTCATTTCAACAGATCAATACAAAGAATTGATTTTCCAGATTTCGCCTTATATGCGCCCAGATAAATTCGGTATTGATGGCAGATATACGGTAACAAGCCTGTATTTTGATAGTAGTGACCATAAAATTTACTTTGAGACAAAAAATAAATTAAAATTTCGACAAAAGTTACGGTTACGAATATATGATGATACGGATATTGATGGGACTGCATTCTTTGAAGTAAAACAAAAGCATAAAAAAGTGGTAAATAAGCGCAGAATGCTACTTCCACTTCGAGAAGCTTATCGTTATTTAAATGATACAACTAACAATGCCGTGGAACAATATGAATCATCTAATCCACAAGTATTCCGAGAAATTGACTACTTCCGGAAACACTATCAATTACGCCCTGAAATGATTGTCAGCTATGATAGGCATGCACTTCATTGCACATATGATCCTAATTTAAGAATTACGTTTGATCTAAACTTACGTTGCCGAAACGACGACCTTTTACTTGAAAATGGTTCTAGTGGAGAACATTTTATCGATCCGAATTTAGTCGTTTTAGAAGTGAAGGTGGATGACAGCGTACCATTATGGCTCACACGAATTTTGCAAAGTCTTAACTGTGAGCAAAGGGGCGCATCCAAATTTTGCACGAGTTTAGAGATGTTAAGAGGAAATCAACTACCCAATGGAATTGTACCAGAACCTGTACAGTTATCAGGGGTACAAAATGAAAAAATATTAATTGGAGGAATTTAAAATGGATGTATTAAATCAACTTTTTTCAATTCAAGCAGGAGTTGGACACAGTATTACCATGACATTTCTTGGCCTACTCATTGCAACAGCATTAAGTTTAGTTATTACAAAGGTGTATCTCATTACTTTTACAGGGGAACGTTATTCCCAAGCATTTGTTCATACAATCATTATATTGAGTATTATCGTATCCGTTATCATGAATGTTGTTAGCGATAATGCAGGCGTAGCGTTTGGTTTATTTGCTATTTTTTCATTAATCCGCTTTAGAAGTGCCGTAACGGATGTAAAAGATATTGCCTATATCTTTTTTGGCCTATGTGTCGGAATGACGTGTGGACTCTATCAATTTGATCTCGCTATATTACTCACTTTATTCGCTAGTTTCGTATTTTATCTTCTCTATCGTTTTGATTATGGAAAAGGTAAAGATACGCAAATCCTAAAAGTAACTGTACCTGAAAACTTAAATCACGAAAATCTACTTGATGATGTATTTCATGATTATACAACAAGCCACACATTACGTCAGGTCGAAACAACGAACCTCGGTACCATGATTTTGTACACGTACGCGATTCGTAGTAAAAATACTACAAATGATAAAGAATTACTTGATCGCATCCGTGAAAAAAATGCCAATTTAAAAGTATCCATTACGTATATGGAAAACGGTAATTAAAACTTTAAATAGAACTTGTATGGATAAGGATACTAAATTGATTTGTACTTCTATTCACATTCTACAATCCGTAACTTACATATCCATCACAAGTTAAATAATTAACGATAATGATAGAAAGCTACAGCACGTTTGTAGAGGAAATTTTAAAAAAAGCAGTAGGGATCTTGCTCTTTCTCTACTGCTTAATTAATGAATCAAGCCTTTTCTGACTATTGATTTAGCATTCTTTAAATCCCCGGAAATGCTAGAAATCTTCGTCTTACATCTTGTTAACAAGCGATAGAAGTTGCAAACTGTCGGAATTTATATTTCCCATACTACATTGAGTATAAGAAAGAGGCCATCCTCATTTACTTCCTGATGATGGCCTCTGCAACTGTCCTTGTCATTCCGCGCTTAGTAATATCCGCCATATGGTTGGTATGGATAGTTCTGATAATATGGGTACGGTGTCTGTGGATAGGTAGGGTAGTAACCATAATACGGATTAGGCCCATATGGATAAGGACCAGATGGGGTGAGTAAAGATCCCGCTAATAACCCGCCTGCAAATCCACCTAGTAATGGTAGCCCACCTTGGGATCCCCCGTGCGGTCCGTGGGGTGGTCCATGCGGTGGTTTTCCATGGCCACCACCATGATGCCCCGGATTACCAGGAGGTCTAGGCGGTCCATGGTGCCCGCCAACATGCCCATGACTAGGCTCACGCATCATGTTCTCCTGTTCAATATCATGCTCCAATGGAAATTGCATAGGATTAAATTGATTCCATTCGTGATTCATAACTTTCCCCTCATTTCATGATCATCGTCCATACAGCATATGCAGCGGCCTATAAAAGGTATTGGGCACATGTCTCTGAAAGTGAATATTAACCTAGCAAACCATTAGGGCTAGGCTTAAGCAGGACTTCCTTTTTAAACTAGCCTTTCAATTAAATCCCTCTCTCCTTTACCTATATACTTACCACTCGAACTGTTTATAGCCGATGTTATCATCTTTTTATAAAAGGGCTTTTTTAAACAACAATTAACACAGACAAGTATCCATTATTTAACCGACAAACCGTCATCCACTCCCTAAAATTTACATTGGTAAATATGACCAAACAAGGATACATAAGCGGCGTTTTTATGACTACTTTTCCTAGATGAAAACCCAACTGAACACTGGGTTATATTACCATGTAACGTACTTATTAATTATCTAATCGATACTTCCGATAGTATTAATTGAAGGGAGAGTGTTCTATAAAGCAGAAATTCTCGTACACGATATCGCATTTATTTGTAATGTACTAGTAATAGAAAAATTTATTTAATATTGCTCTTCCAACAATCACCTAATTTATTTCCCTCTCATCTATTCCTTATATGAACGACATTAGCAAGATGAAAATGCATTTATAAATGGTAGCTTACGGAAAAGGAAATAACTGCACTTGATTATTTTCGATTGAAACAGAAAACCATCCTCTGTCTTAGTTCCCTACTGAGGTTCATACTTTATCACCTCGGTTTATCCGCTAACCTCTAGGAATCAGATCAGAGTAAAATCCATTGGGTGTAATAAACACAAAAAAATTATAGAAAAAGGAGTGACATATAGTGAAATTTCGTAACATGAAAACTTCAACAAAATTATCTCTACTAATCATTATTTCTATCATCATTTTTGGCATCATTGGTGGTAATGGATACTACTTTATGAATAAAATGGATAAAAATTCAGATGCCATGTACAAAGATACTTTACTTCCAACTAAATGGCAAAATCAAATTGAGGCAAATAATCGTGCTATTGACAGTTATGTACTGGAGTTATTGATTACTACAGATGCTACTGTGGTACAAGAATTAAAAGACGCAATTGTTAAAAGGGAAAAAGAAAATGAAACTTTAGTAAAACAATTGGAAGAAAGCCTCCTTTCCGAAGAAGAATCCGGCTATCTCCAAAAATATAATGATATCAATCAGACTTATGTCAAAAAACTCGATGAGGCAATACAATTATCTTTAGCAAATAAAAAAGATGCAGGTTACGTTACTTATCGAGATGGTATGCATGATCGCGACAATGCTAATGTTTATATGAACAAAATCAAAGACTATTTAGATTCATATGCTAAAAACCTTCATACAAATATCACAAAGGACAAAAAGTTTAGTACGTCGATCATCTTTACTGTATTTGTCTTGGCCATTATCTTAATAACAGTCATTGGCTATATTTTTACCCGTGCAATTGTAAAGCCAATTAGGGAAATACAAGGACTTATGGAAAAGGCTGAAAATGGAGATTTGACAGCCCACGGGAAGTACGTTTCAAAGGATGAATTAGGTCAATTAACCACTTCCTTTAATAGCATGATGGATAAACTAAGAGACCTTATGAAGCAGGTAAGTATTACGTCTGAACACGTAGCAGCATCTTCTGAGGAGTTGTCAGCAAGTGCCGTCCAAACCACTGAGGCAACGAATCGTATTTCAGCATCAATTATTGAAATTGCAAGCGGATCTGAAGTGCAGAAACAAGCAACAAATGAAAGTTCCATCGCGATGAATGAGATTACAACTGGGATTCGTGAAGTATCAAAATCAACTACTTCTGTCTCTGAATTAGCAATGGATACTAGTACTGAAGCGAATAGCGGGAATCATTCCATACAACAGGTCATTCAGCAAATGGAAAAAATCGATAAGGTAGTAGATAACTCCGCTTCTATTGTGAAACAATTAGGGGACCATTCAAAGGAAATCGGGAAAATTATTGACGTCATTACAACAATCGCAGATCAAACGAATTTATTAGCCCTAAATGCCGCTATTGAGTCCGCTCGTGCAGGCGAACATGGCCGTGGCTTCGCGGTTGTCGCTGATGAAGTAAGAAATCTCGCTGAGCAGTCTAAAAGTTCCGCCGAACAAATAGCTGCATTTATTGAGAAAATACAAGCGGACACCTCTTTTGCAGTCGATGCAATGGATATGGGTACGAAAGAAGTGAAATTAGGAATGGAAGTCGTCCAGGAAGCCGAAAAAGGATTTAAAAAAATTCTAAGATTAATTGAACACGTTACCGCCCAGACCCAAGAAACTTCGGCAGCATCAGAAGAAATGTCCGCTAGTTTAGAACAAGTTAATTCATCGATGGGGGAAATTGCTAGTATTACCAAAGCTTCATCAGATAGTACGCAAAATGTTGCCTCCTCCTCAGAAGAACAGTTAGCAGCTATGGAGCAAATTAATTACTCCGTATCCGAATTAACTAAAATGGCTGAGGATTTACTAGAACATGTAAGTAAATTCAAGATTTAATTTCAACATAGGGGGATAAATTAAGATTTACTATCCCACCATGAATAGCATTACTGACAATGCTCCTTTGTAGAAAATCCGGGATAAGTATAGTCCCTTCTACATTAGGAGCTTTTTTTGGAGTCAGACCCCTCAAAAGAGGGGATATGAAAAGATTAATATTTTTTACCATGTTCATATTGATCCCCTAAAAATTACTATTGAAAATAAAGGATTACAGCGGGTAAGCGTAGAATAATGATAGGGAAGGATAACTAAGGTCTTTCCCTTACTAAGGGACAAAATAATTATCAACGGAGGAAAACTTCATGAAAAAGCCTATTGTATTCACCATTCTTATTGGTATTACATTACTTGCAGCATACTTAGGCTGGTTTGCCCAAGATATAGCTTATTATTTTCAAAGTCATTTATTCTATGTAGAGCCATTCATCACACTTATTATTGTAACCGCCATTAGCATCTGTTTATTTGTACTTGCTTTTATCATAGAATTCATTTTATATTCTATAAAGAAGATAAAATCCAACATGCTCTTTGCTTTATTCATTACGAATATCATTGCTGGCATTTTCATATCACTTTGGTCTTTATTTGTATTAGTTATGTGGTGGGGATAAGATGGATGTTCAACCTGCGTGAGTTCTCATACCACCTAACAACTATTAGTTAAGTTAATCGTGGTGTTAATTCTAACAATTGAGGCCCGTTTTCAAATACTAATATACTATGCTAGTGCTCATGACTAAATAAAAGTAGGTAATCATATTGGAAGTTATTTCAGAAAAACTGATATACATCGCTTTGTTTATATTTATCATTCACTCTATTGAAACGCTCGCTTATGCCGTAAGGTTGTCAGGAGCTAGAGTAAGAATGATTGCTTCAGCTTTATCTCTATTTAATATCATGGTGATGGTATCAAGATTGGCAAACATGATGCAGCAACCATTTACAGGGAGCTTAATTGATACTGCACCAAGTAATAACGCACAAGAATTTGTAGCAATGCAGTTTCGATTTCTCATTGGCGCATCAACAGTTGGCACCATTTTTGGAATACTTCTCCTTCCCACATTTATAGCTCTATTTTCAAGGGCAATTATTTACTTGGCAGAAGAGAAGGGCTCCATTCCATCTTTATTTAAAAGGTTATTTTCCTTACAGTACATAAAACGTAGTATCACACATTTTAGCTTGCCAAAATTTTCTTACTTAAAAGAGACTAAAATCAAAGACATACCAATAAGATTGTTTTTGGTGAATATGATCATTACCGCAATATATACTATCGGAGTTTTATCTGCATTGTATGCGGCATTATTAGCACCAGCACGCGCATCAACAGCTATTATGGCTTCCGGTTTAATAAATGGCATAGCGACAATATTATTAGTTATTTTTGTCGACCCAAAAGTCTCTGTCGTAGCAGATGATGTAGTTAACAAGAGAGGAAGTTACCAAACTCTGAAAAACATATCCCTCATGATGGTAACTTCCAGACTATTAGGTACACTGCTAGCACAATTATTTTTTATCCCCGGAGCAAAATATATTGCCTGGTTCACACAATTCATTGTTTAAAATACTTTAACAAGCTAATACAATTATAGGGAAGGAACTGTACCCGTTAAGCAGACTTTATAGTTACATTTTATCGGATAGGATGTTATTGAAAAAACCATCAAAGCCGGTTCTTCTACCATGGATTCGCAGACTTCTACAATCAAAACCAATTCTTCTACCATGGATCCGCGAACTTCTACAATCAAGGCCAGTTCTTCTACCATGGATTCGCGGACTTCTACAATCAAAACTAGTTCTTCTACCATGGATTCGCAGACTTCTACAATCAAAACCAGTTCTTCTACCATGGATTCACTAACTTCTACAATCAAAACCAAATCTTCTACCATGGATTCACTAACTTCTACAATCAAAACCAATTCTTCTACCATGGATTCGCGAACTTCTACAATCAAGGCCAGTTCTTCTACCATGGATTCGCGGACTTCTACAATCTAAACTGGCTCTTCTACCATGGATTCGCAGACTTCTACAATCAAAACTGATTCTTCTACCATGGATTCGCGGACTTCTACAATCTAAACTGATTCTTCTACCATGGATCCACTAACTTCTACAATCAAAACTGATTCTTCTACCATGGATTCGCGGACTTCTACAATCAAAACCAATTCTTCTACCATGGATTCGCGGACTTCTACAATCAAAACCAAATGTATAGCTACTCGTTTATATCAATCATTCAATAATTATAGAATAACTCATTCTATAATTATTGAATTTTATTATTTTATAGGTTACGATGTTTATACAAAAATAAATAGAAGTTTAGGAGGTTTATATGGATATTCTAAATACAACAAGCAGAAAAAGAGAAACATACCAAGTAGCATTCACTTATTCTCCATTATGGGAATGTGCTTTAGGTATTGCTGCTATAACAAATACAAAAATGCTGCATACTTTAGAAAAGCCAACATCATATTGGCAAGCATTAAAAGAAGGGTTTTCAGAAGAACTTTTAAACGAATTGAAATATGTAGAGGAAAACAATACATGGAAGGCATTACTACAACTTCTTCACTCCTTTGAGGGCCAAGGGTTAACTGACTTTTGCGATTACATAAATGGATTACATACATACCAACTTAAATTTATTTGTTTACCGTACATTGGTGATCAGTATCAAGATGTTAGGAAAAAAGCTGCACATGCTGATAAGGAAGCTAATTTGGGTTTAATAAACGTAACTAAAGATAACCCGTTCTTCCCACAGTATGTAGATTTTATATTTCATGTTAATCCTGATAAATTGAAGCAACATTTGGTTAGTGTGATGTCTAATTGGTTTTATGCTGTTGTGGAACCTTCATTAAAGAGAGTGACTGAAATACTAGAAATAGATTATCAGTCTAAAATTAGCATGGCCGAAACATTGAATCCAGAGCAGTTAGTTCATTGGGCAACAGGAGGAGTGGATTATCTGCCTGAACCTAGTGTTCATAAGGTGTTGTTAATACCACAATATGTTTATCGCCCTTGGAATATAGAAGCAGATATCGAAGGTACAAAAGTATTTTATTATCCAGTTTCTAACAAAAGTCTATCACCAGAAGATAAATATATGCCATCAAACTTTATGGTTCAGAAATATAAAGCACTAGGAGATGAAGTAAGGCTTAAGATAGTTAAAATACTTTTTGAAAATGCTCGTTCACTCCAAGAGATAACCGAAATACTTAATATGGGTAAATCGACTGTCCATCACCATTTAAAAATATTAAGAGCATCTAAAATTGTCGAGATAAAGGAATCTAAATATTGCTTAAGACTTCATGTTTTAACCATGTTAGACCAGGAATTAAAGGGGTTCTTAAAAAACGAATAGGGTGGTTTTATATTGAACAAACGACTATTAAAAAACCGTTCCTTTATTGCTACCTGGATGGGCAATGGAATTTCAGAAATTGGAGGAGCCTTTGGTACATTTTGTAACTCGATATTAGTATACCAATTAACAGGTTCAACTTTAGCTTTGGGAAGTATGTGGTTGCTCTATTTCCTCCCATCCTTAATTATTCAATTATTCATTGGGCCATATATCGATCGTTGGAGTAGAAAATGGATATTAGTTATCTCACAATGGACAAGAAGTATTATCTTTTTAATCCCTTTCGTAGCTATATTTTTAGATAGCATACATGTTTGGCAAATGTACACTGTGCAAATTGTTATAGGCTTCATTTCACCACTTTATGTACCAGCAAATCATGCGATTACACCAACAATCGTAACAAAAGAGGAATTAAAATCTGCAAATGCCTACATTGATGGAACTACGCGTATTATGTCCTTTCTTGCACCCATACTAGCAGGAGTTGTTATTCAATATTTAGGAGTGAACATCACCCTCATGTTTGTTAGTCTTACACTTTTTATCAGTGGGTGCACCTTACTTCTCATAGATGAAAAGAGAGATAAGATAAATACGGTGAGAAATACTTGGTTATATGATTTTAAAGTAGGGCTTCATTTTTTCCTTGAACAACGAATCATCGTTTGGCTTGGATTTTTTTTAGCCTTTGTTCAATTTGGCGTGGGAGTAACAATGGT
Source organism: Paracerasibacillus soli (assembly GCF_042432965.1). Lineage (NCBI taxonomy): Bacteria > Bacillati > Bacillota > Bacilli > Caryophanales > Bacillaceae > Paracerasibacillus > Paracerasibacillus soli. Next base: position 47,156 of record NZ_JBHLWL010000021.1, read on the forward strand.
TACCACACTACCTTATATAACGGATGTATTAAATGGCTCATATTCTGATTATGGTTATTTTATGGCGGGATTTCCAATAGGATATTTTATTGGAGCTATGCTCGTACCAAGAATTGCATTTACAAGTAGAAGGTTTCTAATGTTAGGCTCCCTTTTTATCGGTGGTATTACCTTTTTTGTCCTAGCCTTTAATTACAGCATTTATTTTGCAATTATAACAGAAATAATTGGCGGCATCGCAATGGCCTTATTTAGCATACATAATACGACTATTTGCCAACATGTTGTTCCAAATCATTTAATGGGCAAGGTATTTTCAGTTCGTTTGTTCATCATGAGAGGAACAATGCCTTTGGGCGTTTTATTGGGTGGAATAGGAAGTGACTTGTTAGGTATACGACCGCTCTATTTGTTCATCGGACTCCTTATTAGTATCGTTGCTTTAGTTGGTATGACATTACCATTCTTTAAATTTATTGATAATAAATTAGAATTTGAAGAAGGGTAAAATGGATGATTGGGCTTTAAAACTATTTGTTTTAAACAAGGAAAAAAGTGGACAGGAATAAACAAAATCCTGTCCTTTGAATTGATTATTGCTAAGTTAGAAATACCATATTCGATCATGATTGGATGTTAACAAAGGTGTATTTTATAAGATAGTCCGAACGTATTGACATGTTGCAAAGCAGCACAGCTAGCTACCTTACAATTTCCACCTTATCAGCCACCCGTAAATATCTGATATAGCGCTCATCATCAGGAGAGATACCTAAGGTTTCGAAAATCCCAACAAATCTATATCTATTAAAGCCTAGATTATCTTTGTATTTTGCAAATACAGCCCTTTTGCTCCCAAAGCTTACTTCCTCCATATAGTTTTCTTTTCTTTCTGCAACAATTTCCTCTTCTTGATGGGATTCATCAATGTATGACCAGTCTTCAGCCAAGAAATTAAGCCATCCTCTCGCTACTGATTTGGTATCACCATTTATAGTAACTGAAAGTTTAGGACACCATAGCCACAGTTTATCTATTACCCTGAAAAAACTCCGTTGGTACCTTTTGGAATTCCTTCCAAACACAGTATTTGCAATATCCTTAATATCTCTAAACGATACATCATCGTAAATTGATAAATATTCTTGTTGTTTCAGCTGCTGTAATTCCTCTTCATATGTCCGCCACTTCAATGTAGTGTTTGATGCCTTATCATTGATAGCCGCTAAAATCTCTTTAATCCTATCATTTATTTCGTCTAAAGATTTGGTAGCATCTATTCTAAAGCACTGGAAATCCTTAATAGACTCTTCATTAACTGCGGATATGATATCATCCATGCGAAGTTCATCAGCCTTTTGATTATCTTGATGATATGCTTCATCTACTTCTATTCCAATATGTAGTTGCGGGAAATAAAGATCCATCAAAGCATGTTTTCCATTTGGGCGTTTAACGTATTGTTGGCTAACAGGCTTAAGATTCATATTGTCCAATTTATGCCAGATTGCAGTTAAAATATAATTCTCGTAATCTTTCCTTTTGGTACGCGAAAAAGTCTTCACTAAGTAATCACGCTTGTTCATCTCTACACTCCTTTTCACGCCTTCTTTATGTAACTAGATATGATCTTTTCAGAGATTATCTTTAATCAATACTTCTTTATCATCAAAGCCTTTATCCTTTATTTGCTTCTAATATTTGAGAAATTTTATTGTCTGCCTTTCGTAATACCTGTTTTATTTGTTTTATATTTTTTTCTCTTTGTACCATTTGTGCATACTTTTCTTGGAATACCTCTTTTATTCGAAGAACATTTTGCATTTCCTCATTTGTTAGTCGTTTATTTGGGTCAGTATCTTTTGACCACTCAAAAAGCATTTTAATCTCTTGTAGTGAAAATCCAGTTTGTTTAAGTTTAATAATAATATCCATTATATCGATATCGTGGTTACCGTAAAAACGTTGTGTGTTTTTTATTTCTGGATGCAATAAATCTATCTTCTCATAATAACGAATCGTATCTATACTAACCCCAGTTCTTTCTGCAAATTCACCAATCTTCATAATTGTCACCTGCTATTTTATAAAATTATAAACCATAAAAATAATTATACAATGGAAAATAATACGAATGATATGATGGCTGTACGTGAGTTGGCCGTTTTTTAATATTCCTTGGAAAATTGCTAATAGATGTACCAGAACAAATGCAATGATTAACAATATAAAAAGCAAGTCTTTATTTGGCATACATAATATTACGATTATACCCACTGATACAATAACAAACAATAAGGCCCGTACGTTATATCCCACTTCTTTCCATTGGTTCACGCCTGCTATTCCAGTTAAAAGAGCATACAACCCAATCAATATATAAGTCATAATAGCCATTTCATTTCATTCCCTCCATACTTTTCATACTTTCACTATAAAAGATGGAGTTAGCTCCATGTCAATAATAAAAATAACCTACGTTATTCTGAGACTGTTTCAAGATGGGGTAGCATTTAATCACTTTTACATTTAAGCACTCTGTTGCCCACCGGTGGAATTATGTACCTCGGTGAGAACGAACACGGTATCTGATTGCGATTATCATTTCGAGGTTTATAATGTTTTGCTTTTCCTTTCGCCTCTCTGGAACCTTCATTTTCAACTTGTAAGTAATACTTACAAGTTGAGTTTCCCTGCAACTCTGCTTCATAAATATTTTTAATGTGAAGTGTAATATTTTGAGGTGAGATTAGATTTGATACAAATCCACAATACCCTTTGTGTCATCCAAACCATCTTTTAAATCTCTCAACTTCATTTAGACTTGAAAATTTTAAAGCCATCGGGTACCTAAGACTAGAATAAAAAGAGCACGTTTTATAGATCCTCTACTCAGAAAAAAGTACTTTGATTACAAGTTCAAATCGGGCACTGTTATCGCTAAAGAGGAATTTCCGTCTTATAAATAAAAAGGATGATATATTTTTGCTTTGATATGTGTTATACTAAAGTTACTTAATTGTTCGTTAGCAATGCAGGATCTATGGCATAACTTTACAATGTTTATCATCGTCTTGAATTCTTATCAGAACAACAAAGGAATAAACGTGCTTTATGCACAATGGAGGAATTTCACATGAACACAGGTTCAGTAAAATGGTTTAACGCAGACAAAGGTTTCGGTTTCATCGAAGTTGAAGGTGGAGACGATGTATTCGTACATTTCTCAGCTATTCAAGGCGAAGGTTTCAAAACTTTAGAGGAAGGTCAACAAGTTACTTTCGATATCGAAGAAGGCAACCGTGGACCACAAGCAACTAACGTTGTTAAAGCATAATCATTTATATGAAACAGCTCTTCTGTAATAGAAGGGCTTTTTATTTTGCTGTTTTTTAAATATTTGATGAGAATGATACAACTATCATATTAACTAGGTAGCTGCAGCTAAATATTGCAATAACTATAGACTTACATAACTATCCTCTACGTGAATAAATTCATATAAAAGGCCTAATTATTTTCTACAATGAAATAATTAGGCCTTTCTTTATTATAATCTAATGCAACTCTTTAGTGGAAAAGGATTGGTTCTAGATTTATCCCCCTTTATTCCACAATAAGAGACTGAGCGAACGGGGTGTGTACCATACCAATTGTATTTTTAGAGTTTAAATTGATGGATTAAATCTTTCAGTTCTTCAGCCAAATTAGATAGATCATTAGAACTACTTGCTACTTCCTCCATTGAACTTGTCGTTTGCTGGGAAGTAGCAGTTGCTTGTTCAATCCCTGCAGCGGCTTCCTGAGATATAGCTGCAATATCCTGAATGCTTTCGTTCATTTTTTGCGCACCAGTAGCGATAGTTGCTAAGTTTTCGGTAACTCCTTGTATATTATCCACCATTTGATTAATAGAACTCTGTATCTCATGGAAGGTTTGCCCAGTCATTTTGATTTGGTCTGTTCCACTTTCAACTTCTTTATACCCTTCTTGCAATGATTCTGTCACGTTACTAGTTTCATCTTGTATATCCTTTACAAGACTTGTGATATCCGTTACTGAATCTGATACTTGTGCTGATAACTTTCCGACTTCATCGGCAACAACCGCAAAGCCACGGCCATGTTCTCCAGCACGTGCAGCCTCAATTGCAGCATTTAAGGCTAATAAATTAGTTTGTTCTGCAATTCCCTTTATAATTAAGACTAATTTAGATATTTTCTGGGAATGCTTACTTAATACTCCTACTTTCTGTACTGTTTCAAGGAAGGTCTCATTAACTTTTTCCATTTTTTCAGTAGACCTTTGCATGAATTCATTTCCTTTATTTGTTAAATCCAAAACAGCGTGGGAAGAACGTGTTATATTTCCTCCCATTTCATTCGCATTTTGAACTTTATTGCTAAACAGACCCATTCCATCAGAAAGTTCATTCGTTTCATTCGCTTGAGATTCTGCTCCCATTGCCAGCTCTTGCATCGTTGTGGCAATTTGTCTAGAGCCCATTTTAACTTCATTAGCGGATTGTGTTAACTCTTCACCATGGGTACTTACTATCTCGGAAACATTTCTAATTCGATTTAGTAATTCTCTTACTCTTTGATTCATTTGGTTTGTAGAGACAACTAATTGGCCAATTTCATCATTTGAATTTGCTTGTAAATCTTCTTGGCTTAAATCACCTGCTGCAAGTAGCTTCATACGATTTGTAATGGAAGGTAATGCTTTTAGCATGTTTTTCAAAAGCAAGAACACGATAATAAGAAGAATTAAACAAGCTATACAAAATAAAAATAACATCGTTTTTGTATAGGATCCAAGTTCACTTAAGGCTTGTTTCTCGGGTACTGAGGTTCCAACCGACCAACCAGTCGTCGGAACAGGTGAATATCCAATATATTCCTCCCTGTTATTTACAAGGCTAAGTTTAAGTCCGTTTCCCCCCTTAATCATCTGTTGACCAATATTACCGAGATCCCCTGACATCGACTGGAGCTGCTTATTAAGAACTAACTCATCATTTGGATGATAAAGAATCGTTCCATCTTTCGATATTAAAAATGAGTAGCCACCATCGCCTAACTTATAGGACTTCATAATCTCTGGTAAATTGTCTAAGAATAAATCGATTGCAACAAATCCGACTGGTTGATTATGTACTTTAATTGGTTTAATAATACTCAAGATAATCTTGCCAAACACTTCATCCATATAAGGATCTGTAAAGTAAACATCATCTTCGGCTAAAGCTGGTTTATACCAAGGCCGACTAAATATATCAAAACTTGGATCTGATAATAGATTGTTACTTCCAATTAAAAAATTCCCTTTACTACTAGCTATCCAAGCCATTGCAACATTGTCATTCGTTTCAACAATGCTATCAAGTGTTTGCATAATTCCCTTAAATTGGGGATTCGATTGTACTTCATTTCTTGATTTTGTCGTATCTAATAAATTGGCAACCCCATGATTTGACGCAAATTGTTTTATAACCGCTCCCTTTTCAGCAAATAAATGATCCACTTGGGCTGCTATTGCATCACTTTTTGTTGTCAGTTCCGTTTCTATATTTCGAATCAATAATGATTTTGTGTACGAGTATATAACAGAACCTGTAATTGAAAATATAATAACAATCGTTATAAGTAAAACGAAAGATACCTTTAACGAAATACTCTTAGAAATCCAGCCAAACCACTTCTTATTTATCTTATTCGCTGTTCCCACTATATTCACCCCTTAATTATTTTTTAACATTTATTACTATATTTATATCGGCTAACCTTTCCTTTTTTTAACATTTAAATGCAGTGGGATTTCTAACTTGGACAAAACAAGGTAAACATAGGCTTAAATCGTCTAGATTAAGCGTAGATTAAATGAGTGAATTCGCCTTTTTTATGTGGAGGCTTATATTCTCTTAGTAGATTGATAGTTTAACAATACAGAAACAACCATTCCCCCACCGTAATATTATTATCGAAGTACAAAAACATAACCCCCTCAAACTTAAGCGTTCGAGGGGGTTACAGTTGAATTATTAATTTGTTTTACCGTTGTTTGTATGCTCAAAGCTACATCCAATCAAACGACAAAGTTTTAATACTTCCTAAGAAAGCAGGAGCCTGATTGGTACCATTCTCTTTTTACGATGTCATGGCACTCCGTGAATATCCTTTCGATTACTTGTGTAGAATTCGCAAACACGCGTATCGTAAATCCAGGTACTGGTAATTCGGATATTCCCACTTTATATTCATCAGACTTCCCATCCATTGCATCGTACAAACGATTAACTAGTTCACTGCTCGTTTGTTCACCAACTACAATCATAGAGCCTAAATGTGTATATCCCTCCATGATACCCATTCCATCCATTTTCTGACTGGATGGGTCTAATTTAATGTGGTCAAATAGGATCAATTCATCATCCAGATAGATTTCGTTTATCAATCGAAGTAGTTGATAGCTAAATAATTTACTATCGGGTGACCAGCCAGGTGTAATAATGTCTGCATATATCAATGTTGCCCCTTTTTCCATGCGAAACACATTTTTTTGCCTATAGCGCGCATGTTGATAGGCTATGAGAGGATCTGGTAAATATTCTAAAAAACTACCTGATTTCAAGTGAAATTCAGATTCCTGATAGGCATGTGTTTTTAAAGTTTTATATACCTTTGTTGCGGATTGTGTCGTTAACGTCAGTTTTGCCTGTTCCCTCAATGATATTTGAATTTGGTAGCGATCACCATCCAAATACCCCCCACCAGGATTTAAAATATAATAACAAGCCTGTCCAGAATCATCTAGATAAACGGGACGCATAACCTTCAGTGCCCCTTGAAAGTACACATTACGGGCAACTGTTTTTTTACCTCTATCCTCCACGTCCATTCGTAAAACTCCTGTCCAGTCTGTCATTTTATACTAATCCTTTTAAAAGTACATTCGACTTCAACCAATCAATCACTTGATCGAGGCCTGTATTATCTTTCAGGTTCGTAAATACGAATGGTTTGTTACCACGAAATACTTTTGTGTCTGACTCCATCACATTTAAATTAGCCCCGACAAATGGTGCCAAATCTGTTTTATTAATAACAAACAAATCGGATTTTATCATCCCTTGTCCACCTTTTCGGGGAATTTTCTCTCCTTGCGCGACATCAATAATATAGATCGAAAAATCAACAAGTTCTGGACTAAAGGTAGCTGCAAGGTTATCGCCACCACTTTCAACAAAGATTAACTCCAAATCTGGATGTTTCCTTTTTAATTCCTCGATAGCAGCGAAGTTCATAGAGGCATCTTCACGAATTGCAGTATGCGGGCATCCTCCCGTTTCAACACCGACGATTCTATCATCAGAAAGAACACCATTATTGATTAGAAACTTGGCATCTTCTTTCGTATAAATATCATTTGTCACAACTGCCATACTCATTTCATGATGTAATTCCCTAGTAATCTTTTCTACTAACATCGTTTTCCCTGCCCCAACGGGACCACCTATACCGATTTTAATTGGTTCCACAAACAGCACTTCCTTTCAATTGTTTCTAAAGTTTTTCGATTAACTTATTTGCCCTTAAGACATAAAAATACGTATATTTACTCGCTCATGTTTCATTTGGGATAATTCAAGTCCAGGTGAAACGATTCCGAAATCCTCCTCATCCAAATGCTGGATTGTAGAGACAGCCGCTACTAAATGATTTTGAAAATCATGCATGAGTGTTTGCCCAGCTGTTTGACCTAATGGGATAGCACGAACAGCATTTTGGACAAGGCTTGAAACAACAGAATATAAATAGTAAAGAACACAGTTTCCTCGTGAAATCCCTAAATGCTGGGCGACCATTGTAAAAACGATAGCAGGATGCCCAAAGGATTGTTTGTTCTCGATTCTTTCTCTATATTGGGTCAGAATAGGCGCACCATATAGCAACTCTGTTAGTTTTAACATTCTTTCTCCAATAAATTTTGTACCTTCTCTTGTTTCGCGCGGCAGATTTTGGACTGTTATCAAGCGGTCTATTTTCCAGACTTCATGTAAATCTGCCTGCTCTAATAATGGATACATTAGATAACTTGCAAGCCCATCTGAATAGACGAGCTGCTCATTCAAATAGACTTGGAGCCATTCCTGAAATGTCTCTAGGTTATGAACGACTCCCTCTTGTATATAACTTTCCAACCCATAGGAGTGACTAAATGACCCTGTTGGGAAATTTGAATCACATATTTGAAATAAAGAAAGAATATTATGCTCCATGACTATGTCCTATATGGCGAAATGCTTGCTTCACTTTTCTGTTCTCTCGTTTAAAAGGAATCCGTAGTTCTTGAAGTAATTCTTCGACTAAGTAATCATATTGAACCATCATTTCATCACCTTCAAATTGTGCAGGAAGATGGCGATTACCTAACTGATGCGCAATGTTTCCCATTTCTTCTATACTACGTGGGCTAATTACGATCAGATCATCTTTAAGAACATCAATTACGATAATATTTTTATCGTCCATAAAGAGGATATCCCCTGCGACTAAATCTCGAGGATTCTTTAATCGGATGCCAATGTCTCTTCCATGATCTGACTTAACCCGTTGAATTCTCTTCACTAAATCAGCACTTTCAAGATAAACCTTTTCAATATGGCGATTTAACAGCTCTTCCTTTTTTAAATCATTAATATTCATTTCAACTTTTTCTATAATCAATGTCCTTCACCTCAAAATAGAAAATATCGTTGTCCCATTGGAACTTCATCAACTGGGTCACATGTAATTAATTCACCATCTACTCTAACCTCATACGTTTGAGGATCAACTGATAGTTCAGGTGTTTCCGAATTCAGCTTCATGTCTTTTTTCGATAAAGTCCGTATGCCATGTACAGGGAGAATCATTTTTTCAAGTCCTAGCTTTTCATGAATTTTGTTATCATAGGCAATCTGAGAAACAAACGTAATGTTACTTTTTAATAACGCTTTACCAGTTGCGGCATACATTGGTCGATGGATCACTGGTTGTGGAGTTGGGATAGATGCATTTGCATCTCCCATCAGGCCTTGGACAACCATTCCGCTTTTGATAACTAATTCAGGTTTCACTCCAAAAAATGATGGTTGCCATAATACGAGATCCGCTGTCTTCCCTACCTCAACGGAGCCAACATAATCGGAAATACCATGTGTAATAGCTGGATTGATTGTATATTTAGCAACATATCTTTTAGCTCGATTATTATCGGCGAGTTTACTGTCTCCCTTCATCGACCCTCGTTGTTTTTTCATTTTATCTGCAGTTTGCCATGTACGAAGCACGGTTTCTCCGATTCTGCCCATCGCCTGTGCGTCAGAACTTGTCATACTAAAAATCCCCATATCTTGGAGAATATCCTCTGCTGCAACTGTTTCCTTTCTAATTCGGGAATCAGCAAAGGCAATATCTTCAGGTACAGATGGATTTAAATGATGGCAAACCATTAACATATCCAAAGCCTCATCAACCGTATTGATTGTATAAGGAATGGTTGGGTTTGTTGATGATGGTAAAACATTCGCATAACTAGCAGATTTAATTAAGTCCGGAGCATGCCCGCCTCCAGCACCTTCAGAGTGGTACATATGGATGACACGGTCCTTAATAGCCTCCATTGTCCTTTCCACAAATCCACTTTCATTCAATGTATCTGCGTGAAGCGCCACTTGGACGTCGTATTTATCTGCTACTCTTAAAGAATGGTCAATTGCCGAAGGAGTTGCTCCCCAGTCTTCATGTACTTTTAGACCGATTGCACCCGCGCGGATTTGTTCTGCTAAAGGTTCCTCTGCTGCAGCTTGTCCCTTTCCTGTAAATCCTACATTGATAGGCATTCCTTCCGCCGCTTCAAGCATACGGTGAATATTCCATTCCCCTGGCGTAGCCGTTGTCGCTCTAGAACCCGCAGTCGAACCAGTACCACCACCAATTAATGTGGTTAACCCTGATGCTAGTGCTACCTCGATTTGCTCGGGATTAATAAAGTGAACATGCGTATCAATTCCCCCCGCTGTAACAATCATGCCTTCTCCGGCAATTACTTCTGTACCAGATCCGATGATAATGTCAACGTTATCCATGATTAATGGATTTCCTGCCTTACCGATTCCAGAGATTTTCCCATCTCTCATCCCAATATCAGCCTTATAGATTCCGGTATAGTCTAAAATTACTGCATTGGTAATCACCGTATCTGGAATTCCATCTCCTCTCGTTACAAGAGGATCCATCCCCATTCCATCACGAATGACTTTACCACCGCCAAATACCACTTCATCACCATAAGTTGTATAATCCTTTTCAATTTGGATAAATAGTTCTGTATCTGCAAGACGGATGGAGTCACCTGTTGTCGGACCAAACATTTGTGCATATTGTTTTCTTGACATGTTGAAACTCATTATTTGCAACCTCCTTCCACAGAACCATCTGTTTTATTATTAAATCCATATGCCTTACGTTTACCTGCATAGCAAACCAATTCAATTTCCTTTTCATCGCCAGGTTCAAAACGAACAGCTGCACCAGCAGGAACGTTGAGACGCTTCCCAAAGGCCTCATCTCTATTAAATTGAAGTGCTTCATTTACCTCATAAAAATGATAGTGTGAGCCTACTTGAACAGGCCTGTCACCTGTATTTGTGACAAAAAGTTTATAAGTCTCTCTTCCTTCATTGCAAATAATTTCTTCTTCCTTTAAAAATAGTTGTCCTGGCTGCATGATGTATGCCTCCTGTTTAGTTTTTAAAAAACTTGTTCATTAACGAATCGGTTGATGGACGGTTACTAACTTTGTTCCATCAGGAAATGTAGCTTCCACTTGTACATCGTCAAGAATATCAGGAATTCCTTCCATGACATCTTCACGTGAAAGAACCGTAGCACCATATTCCATTAATTCAACAACCGTTTTTCCATCCCTTGCACCTTCTAATATTTCATAGGTAATAAGTGCGACAGCTTCAGGGTAATTTAACTTTAAACCTCTTTCCTTTCGTCTCTTTGCCAGATCCGCGGCCACCACAATCATAAGCTTATCCGTTTCACGGGGTGTTAACTGCATGACGCAACCTCCTTTTTATGATGAAATTTTGTAATATCTCGTTCTACATATGTAAAATGATGGATAAACCTAATAAACCCTTTTATTTTTTGCAAAATAAAACATACTACTAAAGAACCTAATTTATTTAAAACAGTAACAGTATGGTCAACCTTCTATTTTTTAAACAATAAGATGGAGTTATCCTTCATTTTATTTCTCATGATTTCAAAGTGGGTATTTGTTAGAAAAGAGGGTGACAAAGACCATGTCATGTTGCACAACCGCGATTATTTTTTTACATATGGAAGGATAGATGATTGTGACGGATGAATCACTTCAAAAACGCTCGCTTGTTAACTTTTTAAAGGCTTCATTAAGAGGAATTTCCCAAGTCGTACTAATTGAAAATGCGATAACTGGTTTTATATTTTTGATAGCAATTTTATTCTTTTCTTATTCTTTAGCTATCATTGCCTTTCTATCTGCAATCATAGGGACATTAACCGCAAGAGTGGGAGGAGGAGATGAAGATGCTATTAATCAAGGGTTATTTGGATTTAACTCCGTATTAACAGGAATGGCGCTTGCCTTGTTTTTAAGCGGACCCCACCAATGGATTATTGCGCTCATTGGTGCAGCTATAGCAGGCATACTGACGGCAGCATTAACATATTTCACAAGAAACTCCGGTATCCCGATGCTTACTTTTCCATATATTATTTTAACTTGGTTTTTACTTCTAGCTTCCTACCGCTTAAAAGCGTTCAACTTGCGTTCAGATTTGATTCCACAAGGTTTAGCCGATTGGAAACTAACCGTTGGAGGAGACATCAATTGGCTACATAGCTTTTTTAATGGTATGGGGCAAATCTTCTTTATGGACAATCCGATATCTGGCTTCCTTTTATTTGTCGGCCTGTTTTGGGCAAGTTGGAAAATAGGGCTTTACGCCATCCTGGGGACTGCGGTTACACTAGCTTTAGCTTACTTCTTAGGAGCAGATCATGACCTGATTTCCGCAGGACTTTACGGATATAATGCTATATTAACCATTATCGCAGTATCTAAAGTTTTTAATTCCGGGCACCATCCGCTCGCTTTCATCTCTGGTATAGTGGCTGCTTGTTTAACCGTGCCAATCACAGCAAGTGTAAGCACTTGGTTGCTACCGTTTGGAGTTCCAGCACTAACGATGCCTTTTGTTCTTTGCACATGGCTTTTTCTGGCAGCAAGAAAAGTCTTGCCAAAGTTTTAAGTAAAAATGTCCTTTAAACAGGAAAAAGCATCTCATGAAAGTGAGATGCTTCTAATTCTCCTTACGAATCATAATTTTGCATGTGACCATGAACATTAGACTCAACATCTTCCAGTTGTGCATCGTCCAGCGTGTTTTTCGGATGTGGATTGAGCCAATCAATTTCACCATTACGATAATGACCCCGATATTCTTTGCCATCCACTTCTACAGCAAACTGTAAGCGTTCGTGGAAATTATTTTCAAACAGTACATCTTCTTTCGTAATATTATTTTCCATCGCCAACACCTCCTATATCATCAAGCCTTTTACCACTTTTGATAGTTTTTACTCTTCTTATTCGCTTTATACTAGCGATTATTTTATCTTGTGGTAACCAAGTGACGGAAATGGACGATACGATCACTCACCCGCTCGAGTAAATGATGATCATGACTAATGGCGAGCACACCGATTTTACGTTCTTTCACTTGCTGTAAAACAGCATGCCATATTTGAGCTTGTGTTACTGCATCAAGCATAGTCGATATTTCATCAGCAATTAAATATTTAGTTTGCGCTCCTAATGTACGCGCAAGACAAAAGCGCTGTAATTCCCCACCCGAAAGTTCGTGGGGGCGACGTGATAACCATGCATGGTGAATGCCCAATAATTCCAGTAGCTTTGGGTCTAATTCGCCTACTTCAGCAATCACTTCTTTCATACGCCATCTTGGATTTATCACTTTTTCCGGGTGTTGCCATATGAGTTGAACAGGATTCACTTCCTTATTGGATGGTACGTGGCCATCTACTTGTACATAGCCTTCATGTGGTTTGAAATATCCAGCCATTATCTTTGCCATTGTTGTTTTCCCTGCTCCACTCTTCCCATATAAACCGACGATTTCCCCGGGACGAATGGTTAGATTTACGTGCCTAAAAAGCCAAGATTTACGTTGATACTGATAACTAATACCTTTCGCCTCAAGCATCAAAGCACCTTACTGCACCACCAGAAGCTTCCTGTAAATCCGGCTGTTTATATGTACATAATTCCATCGCTACTGGACATCTTTTTTGAAACACACACCCATTCATCACCTCTCCTAAAAATGGTTGCGAACCTGATAACGGCTTAAATTCATTTTGAGGTAGCGCATTCCATAATGCCTTTGTATATGGATGGCGCAGTTTATCACCCTTACCCGAAAAGTCTTCTACATTCGCTATTTCGACAGTTTGCCCTGCGTAAAAGACAACAATTTCATCTGCAACTTGTAAGGCTGTGTCAATATCATGTGTAATAAACATAATTCCCTTTCCACCTATCGCAAGTTGTTTTAAGTAATCGATCGTTTCATGAACTGCCTTCTGATCCAAACCAGGCGTAGGTTCATCTGCAATTACTAATTCCGCTCCACTTACCATTGCCGTTGTAACTAATACCCTCCTCGCCATTCCACCTGATAATTCAAACGGATATCTCTCACCTGCTTCAGGTGATAACCCCACTTTTTGAAAAATATCTTGTTGTACAGCCTTTTTACGCTTTTCCTTTATGACTGCTTGCACTTGTTTTCCTGATTTCATTAAAGGATCAAGCGCATTAACCGATTGCGGAATAAGAGAAATCTCCTTCCCTCGTAGACGTTTTTGTCTTGAGCGCGTAAGTTGCTCCCCTTTATAACGCAATGTCCCATCTAATATTGCATTTTTGGGTAACACTCCTAATATCGCATTGGCTAACAAGCTTTTCCCAGAACCACTTGCACCTACAACAGCCACAATTTCCCCTTCATTTATGATTAAATCTAAATTACGAATCACCTGTAATTGAGATTCACGTAATCCCGTTTGATATTGACGAAAGGAGAGAGAAAGATTTTTCACTTCCAAAAGCGGAATATCGCGGTTATCCACTGTATATTTATTTGTAAATCCCTCTGTTGACTCAAACGTATCCATCGTAATCCCTCCCTATAGTTGTTGCCCGTAAAAAGGATGAACAAGCCTTTGCAAACTACGGCCAATTAGATCGAATACACTCACCATCACAAGTAATGAAAGCCCTGGGAAAAATGCCAACCACCACATTCCAGTTGATAAATAACGCATCGATTCAGAAAGGATAATACCAATTGCAGGCTGTTCAGGTGATAATCCAAAGCCTAAGAACGTGATTGCCGCTTCATGTAAAATGGCATGTGGAAACAGTAAAATAAAACCAACGAGAAGCTGCGGAATTAAATGTGGCAATAAGTGCCTCCTTGCAATCCACATACGTGACTTCCCTAACCTCTTTGACACCCCCACATAATCTGTTGCATGAAGTTGTAATACTTCTGCACGAAGCAACCTTGTTAAACTTGGCCAATGGGTTAATGCAATCCCAATCACCACCCCTTTCATCCCTCCACCTACAGCAAAGGAAATTAATAATAAGGTGACAAGATGTGGCACACTTAAAAACAGATCAATTAGCCATGTGACGATCATGTCTGCTAATTTATTCCATGTAGCTAGTAAACTTAGAAAAAGGGCAATCAGCGTACTCAAAAATGCTGTGATAACTCCTACCCCAAGGCTTAGTGTAAGCCCCCTCATCGTACGCGCGAACATATCTCTTCCTAGCCAATCCGTACCAAAAAGATGTGCAATGGAAGGTTCGCTATTTTTTATATCAAAGTGAACAGAGATCTTTTCAGTTCCAATAAAAAGGCCCGTTATTACCATTCCTAAAAGCAGGGTCATCCCAACGACTATGCTCACAACTGTTCGCTGTCTCATATTCCATTTAAAAATACCGGAATCCATTTTTAATTTAGATGATAAGCGGTTGCTCATTGGATTCCTTCCCTTCTTATTCTTGGATCAATTATCCGATATAATAAATCCGCAATGAAGTTACCAGCAAAAACAAACATCGTACTGAACAAAACAATCCCCAACAGAAGTGGTATGTCCCCACCTAGTCCAGCTTGTACGACTGCTTGACCTAAACCAGGATAGGAAAATACTTGTTCTGCCAAAACAGTTCCACCAAAAAGCTCACCAAATGAAGCAAAGTGTAAAGAAATAGCGGGAAGGGAAATATTTCGCAGTCCATGGCGAAACAATAAAGTAAATCCGCTTTCCCCATTTGCCTTGGCAAACCTAATAAACTCACTTTCTAACACTTCAATCAGTTTTTCCCTCGTATGCAAGGCAACATTTGCAACACCAACAATGCTCAGTGTCAAAGCGGGAAGAAATAGATGCTTCAACCTTTCCAATATGGTCACATGCTCCGATAGGATACCCACTGGTGTTCCTAGTCCAATCGGAAACCAGCCGAGCCATACGGAAAAGAACATGAGTAATAATAATCCTAGCCAGAAAGCAGGGGTGGACGCTAGTGTAAAACAATATCCTTTTATGACACGATCCACCCAACTTCCCTCATTCATTCCAGCTATAATTCCTAGCAAAAAGCCCATGATTCCCGATAATACCCAAGCAAGCCCCATTAAGGCGATGGAAGCGATAAAGCGTTCACCAATGACATGTATGACGGGACTGCGATAAATGACTGATGTGCCTAAATCACCCTGTAAGACCGCCTTCCCCCATAGTAAATATTGCTTTATCCCTGTTTCATTTAACCCCCAATATTCAGCAATCTTTTCACGCTGCTCCGGACTAACCCTTGTTATATCCGCCCCAATATAAGCCCGTACAGGATCAACCGGGGAATAGCTCACGAGTATATATGATAGAATGCTAACAGCAATGAGTAAGGTTGCTAGTTTAAAAAAGTTACCCGAGATGTACCAAAAAATACGTCTATAAAGCAATGTCTACCCTTCCTTCTCATCATCCCAATGCCAATTGGAAATAAAGTCCGTAATAGGCCAACCATGACCATGTGGTTGTACTTTTTGATCGCCAATCACTAAATTGTCACGGATAAAATATACATGCTCGAGATTTACTAGCCACGCCCACGGTGCATCCCCCATAGCCGAGAGACCTGTTTTACCATCCCATTGTGCCTTTTGCCAATATTTATTTGCCTCTTCTTGTGAAGATGCTTGCATTGCCTTTTCCATATAGGTGTCAACAGTAGGATTTGAATAGAAATTTGTATTATAGAAATCTTCTCCTCTCGTTTCACTACTGTAAATGTTGTACATTTCAAGAGGGTCATGACTTCCCCAGCCCATCATCACAGGATTTGAAAACATCATTTCCCCTAACTCATTCCAACTTTTACCCGCTGTTTCCACTTTAATCCCTAAAGGCTTCATCATATCCGCAAATGCCATCGAGAGTGATTGACGGTTTTGGTCATCTGCTGGATACAGCAAAGTAAACGATGCTTGTAATCCTTCCTTTTCTCTCACACCATCACTATTTTCTTTCCAACCAGCTTCCTCCAAAATCGATTTCGCTTGTTCCATATCCCCATCTTCTATTTTTGTCTCGGGATTCCACCATGGCAGCTTATCAGCTACTGAATATGCCGGAGTTCCAAATCCCTCTAATACCCCATCGACTAACGCCTCACGATCAATTCCAATATTAATCGCCGCTCGAATTGCTTTATCAGCAGTCACATCATTGCCAATCGGTACACCATCCTCTGTTTCATTACCAGCCTTTACATATGGAAAGGCAATCCCTCTATTGTCTACACTTTCAACATTGATAACCTTCATTCCAGCCATTTCCTCTTTCGCAAAAGTCGGTGGTACACTTACAACATCCACTTCACCAGCTTTCGCTGCAGCAAATGCCGCATCTTCAGACAAAAACAAAAAGGTTAATTGCTTAAAATAAGGCTTCTTCCCATAATAATGAGGATTTTCCTCCACGATAAGTTGTTGTCCTTTATCCCATTGCACTAATTTATATGGGCCAGAACCTATTGGGTCTTCCTGATACATATCACTATAATGATGCTTTGGAACGATTCCAATCGATGTTAATTGATAGATAAAGGTTATTTCAGGCTGTTGCAACGTAAATTGAATGGTGTGGGGATCTACCTCGTCTACTTTACTGAGATTATTTAAATCAAGAACAGAACCACTCGTTTTTGCCTTTTCAAATGTGAATACAACATCTTCCGCGGTGAGTGGTTGTCCATCTGAGAATTTCACATCGTCTCGAATTTCCACCGTCCAGCTCAAACCATCTTCACTAACCTCATAGTTGGTCGCCAAATCATTTTTAATATTTAAGTCTTCATCTCTTGTCAGAAGGGTACTTTGAAAAAGTGGTGAACCATATTGCCCCCATCCCGTTGTAGGATCAAAACCATCATCAGGTTCTCCATCAATAGCTAATACTAATGTATCCTTTTTTATCGTGTCCGCAGCCCCAGCCACTTTGTCTACTTTAGAACTCGATGCCGAACAGGCACTTAACAAAACAGCAACAATTAATAAAAACAATAAAGCAGATGTTACACGTAACTTCATATGCAATACCCTCCAATTTTTAAGTTCCCAACCACCCTTTTGCAATGAATCCAATCATGCAATTTGACATACTAAATCTCGGCCTCAATTCTTTATAAAACATATGTGTACAGGCTATGAAATATGCCATGTAAAAAAGGTGTATATGAGGCGCCTGGATTATTTGGATATGGGACAACTTGGCAAAAAACGGAACAAATTGCTTTTTTCCGGGACATGTAGTGCCGGGAATTGACTTTACGAATGATCTTCTCCTTCAAGGACGCTTATTTTCATATATTGATACACAGCTAATCCGTCGGTGATCCTAACTTTCATGAAATACCAATTAACAGACCCGTTGTACCTTTCCATAATAACCAGCGTGAAGGATATCATAGGCAAACGATTAATGGTGGAAAAGTTAGCTATCACCGGAATTCACTTGCAGGAAATACCCCTGCACCAGTAAGTCCTGCAGAAGGTGGATACGAGCATTATCAAGAGAAAGGCGAAGGCAAAAAGGTCCGGGCGAGAAGCGACAGTTTTACTGATCATTTCTCACAAGCAACGCTTTTTTGGAATAGCATAAGCCCGTCGGAGAAAAAACATATTACCGATGCTTTTAGCTTTGAACTCAGGAAAGTGAAAAGTAAATCCGTGAAACAGCAGTCCGTTGACATGTTTGCCAATGTGGATCTAGATCTTGCAATAACCATTGCAAAGAGAATAGGGGTAAATACGCCAAAATAGCGTGGTTCTACTGTAACTGCCTTTTCTCCGGATCTAAGGTGTTATTATAGGAGACAGTGATATAGGGGAATTTTCAGATGAATTTATTAATGCTATTGCCTACCATCGTTTTTTGGACAGGAAAATTGTGTGATTGAAAATACAGGGTCTCATGAAGCGGATCATAACAAATATTTCAAAAACCAACCACCGATAAAAAATCACCTTACCGTTTTAACTATTTATGAAAAATTCCTCCGAAACTGTTCCCTTTTCGCCAGTATCCATATCAATAACTGACAATGTTGTCCGAGCTCATTCTACTTCTAATATTTTCTTTAAATGATTTTTGGAGTTGGCCTGGATAATATTTCAACAGCTCAAGCAGTAATACTACCCAAAGTACTGATTTCCGTTATAAGAATTGTCATAGATATTGTAAAGAGGCGGATTTTGCTTTGGAAAGTTGAGTTTGGCTATTCCAGCATGAATAGAATTACTGGCAATTAAAAAGGAGTAGCATGGCAAAAAAATAAGAAATGGACATTAATGAGCTATAGGAAGCCAATTTTCCCCCGGGGGTGGGGGATCTCATGATACCTCACCCTTTTTACATCATACGGTAACTAGATAATTAATACATTTACTTTAGATGATATATTTTAAAGCCGCTACTATTTATGATTCGGTTCACTATTTTTTAGTGGTAAGATTAATTTTACCACCACTTAATAATCATCACATCCGTAGAAATTTCAACGTTAGTGATGAATCTATAAATAACTGTAACCTCAGAATTATTTCTTCAGATTATTATTCTCAATGAATGTATCAAAATCATCAGAAGTATTTTGAACAATGCGACGCTGGTTAAATTTCTCATACTCTTCAATGGCTATTTTATCCGCTACAGCCTTTTCTACCTTTCCAGCATCATGGAGAATTTCGCGTTCATCAAATTCCAAGAAAGCATCAAGTCTTTTTTTCCAGTCCTTCATATACATCGGTCTTTTTCTTTCTGCTTGATCTTCAGCGTAGTCTAAATACCTAGTAACAATACGATTAAGTGACCTTATTTCTTTTTCATTTAAGTAATTCTTTGCAATCGTCACATCTCGTTTACGTACTTTATCACCTTTCCATGAAGTAAGTCCCATATTTTCTTTCTCTGCATCTGCTCTATCTGAAATAAGTTCCGCAGCCGTCTTCCCATGGATTGCAAAATGTAATTTATTTTGAACTGTTGCAAAGAATTGCTGTGTTACTTCTGCCTTAGGTTCATAATCTACAGATGTAGCGTATATATCAGTAATTTTTTGATAAAATCTTTTTTCTGAGGCACGAATATCACGGATTCGTTCCAATAATTCATCAAAATAATCTTCTCCAAAATTACGCATTTCTTTCAAACGATCATCATCCATTGTAAAACCCTTAACAAAATATTCATTTAAGCGTTCTGTTGCCCACTGACGAAATTGTGTACCTCGGTGGGAACGAACACGGTAGCCGATTGCGATAATCATTTCGAGGTTGTAAAATGATACTTCTCGTTCAACCTTTCTCTTCCCTTCAGTTTGAACTATTCGGTTTTTCCGAATAGTTGACGACTCCTGTAATTCTCCTTCTGCGTAAATGTTCTTTATATGTTCATTTATCGTATTGACACCTTTTTGGTATAGTTCGGCAATTGCCTTTTGTGTCATCCAAACTGTTTCATTTTCCAGTCTAATATCAATTTTTGTGTTTCCGTCCTCCGTTTGATAGATTAAGATGTCTGTATTGTTGTCCATTCCATTCACTCCCCATAAAAATTATTACGTTTTTCCTCTATTGAATATTATAACATTTAAACGTAAGAAACTTAACAGTAAAACGAACATATATTCTTATCTAACTTAGCAAAAAAGAAAACTCCTTATATTCGTGAAAGAATCTAAAGGAGTTTACAATTTACTATTTGATTTTTTTAAATATATTTTTACTAAAATCAATTTCAACTCTTTGCTTTACCACTATTTGTGGTACGGTTCCACTTATTTCACTGGTAAGATTTATGTTCACACCTAGACTCCATAATAGTGTCTGATAACCTCATATTTCATCATCCTTTCAAATCATTATGCTCAATAAACTTTTCTAAATCATCGGATGTGTTTTGAATAATTCGTTGTTGATTAAACTTCTCATATTCCTGTATCGCAATCGCATCTGCAACTGCTTTGGATACCTTTCCAGCATTTTCATGAATATCACGTTCATTGAATCGCAGAAATGCATGTAGCTTATCAATCCAGTCCTTCATATACATAGGACTTTTTCTTTCAGCCTGATCCTCAGCATAATCCAAATACATGGTAACAATTCGGTTAAGTGACTTTAACTCCTTTTCAGATAAGTAATTTTTAGCAACAGTGACATCTCGTTTGCGTAATTTATCATCTTTCCATGAAGTGAGTCCCATATTTTCCTTCTCTGCTTTTGCTCTATCTATTATAAGTTCAGTAACCGTTTGACCATGAATAGCGAAATGAAGTTTATTTTGAACTGTTGCAAAGAATACTTGTGTTACTTCTGCTTTAGGATCATAATCTACAGAGGTAGCGTAAATATCGGTAATCTTTTGGTAGAACCTTTTCCTTGAAGCACGAATGTCACGGATTCGTTCCAGTAATTCATCGAAATAATCCTGTCCAAAGTTACGCATTTCTTTCAAACGGTCATCATCCATTGTAAAGCCTTTGACTAGCTATTCTGATTGGCAAATTAAACACCTCAGAGTAAAACATCCGTTCCTATTTGTGCAAAAAAAGAACTCGCTATATGGTTGAAATAGCAAGTTCTCTCTGTTTTACCGATTAGCTGCTTCATAAATGGTTACTGGATAATTATGCCACACAGGAATAATGCGACATCACACAGCATGGAAAATGATTACATATTATATATTTCAACATGTTAATTATTTAATGTTCAGCTTATTCGGCCTTAAAAGGAGTAAGATAGTTGCAATTAAGTTAACCAAAGATATAAAAAGTAAAAGGTTTAGATATAATTCCTTTGAACTATCTATTACTACAATTAATATATTTCCAAAAATTAATAGAGTACCCAATAAGACTAATTGAACTAGATACTTATAAATCCCCATCTATACCACGCCCTTTAACATAGCTTGATCAATTCTTCCTGTTCCGGGGTTCGTTTATCCTTTTCTTCAAATGATCCACTTGTTTTATGCTAGGGAATCCATTTATAAAAGACAGAAGGTGTCAACTCGTATTTTTTGATTATCTCCCCGCTTGCGGTTTACATGAAGGATGCAACTGGACAATTTATTCTATAAATTCCTTTGTAAAAGTTCTTCTTTCTCTTTTAGCCACGTTTGATTCCCACCGGCTTTTGTTGAATCAAGTTTATATGACCTTCAGTGACTTGTCTAATTAAGTTAACCTATCCAATTCCACTCTTATTGCATCTACCACTTTTTGTACCTCTTACCCAACTTCCAACCCGTAGATTTCAGCAGGCTTTTTGTGAAGCGCATCAACTATGTGTCTCATTATCCAAGGTAAGGTGGATGGGTGTGGTAACTCTACTGTTTCAATTGGTTGACCAATGGTACCTACCTTTAAATCCCTCCAATTTTCAAACACAATTATTCCTTTAGTCCCGATTGCGGTCACTCTAAATTACCCTTCTCTTTCCGAAATCCAATCATGTAATAATGATTCATTCTTTGGATTGATCTCTGTATTCTTGGGACAGACGATGGTTAATACACTCCTCTGATGCAAATATGAAATTGCCTTATATTGGGGGAAATTAACAAAATTACTAATATATGTACTCCACTCTGTTTGTCTTATATTGGCTATTTCATAAATAAAGAACGGGGTCATAAGTCCAGTTTTGAATACTTTCGAAAGCGCCTCTTTTGCTGTCCATAACATTGTTGCATACTGTATTTCACTAAGATTAAGTTTACGATATACATTCCACTCTGCTTTTGTCATCTGCTCCTTTAAGGGGAACAGATTTTTATCGTTCACATCTTCAATATCAATCCCCATCGGATGTTCCTCGGGAAATGCAATTGCTACACCAAAGTCCTGATTGTGTGTAATACTTACGTGAATGTTATTTACTTCATCCGCCTTAACAATCGGTTGCATAAAAACCCCCGGGGAAATTTGTATATTTGACAAATTAATATCCTTTTTATATCCAATTGCATTTTAGCTGCCAAGCGTCCTAAAAGAAAACTTTTCTTTCTCTGTTCATGTTTTAAAGTAGTATAGTAATATGCTAATTCACTAGTATGCAAAACACTATCGACTTCAAGAGCTGATGAACCTTCAGAGCAATGCACAAGACATAAGTGAGCATTGAGGATTTGCCCTTTTCTGTTTAGCCTTAATTCATTATGATAAACTTCAAACCTTGCCATTCACGCTTTCTCCAATACTAATTAGTTTATATTTATACTTTTTTCCTGTACTTTTATTTACCGATTACTTTTATATTTTAATTGGATAATAAACAATATTAGTAGTTCCTACAATTTTATCCATTGCGATAGCCCCAATATGTCAGCTATCTCTACTATTTCTTCTGTTTTCTTCCATCACAAACAAATGACCTTCAGGTACTACCTCACTTCTTACGGCTGTTTCTTGTAATGTAAATGAATTAGTAAAAGGACCATCCGTTACCCTTTGTTTATATTCATCCAAGTATGGTTCTTAGTATAGTTCACCATTTATATACAACATATCATCCTTATACTCAATTCGATTGCCTGGTAATCCAATAACACGTTTGATATAATCACTCGCTTGTGCATGAAAAACGACAATATCAAACCTCTCTGGTTTATCTATCTTATTCAGAATCATCCGTGCCTTGTTATGTAAAGTAAAAGTAGGTTCCATTGAATAACCATCAACTGAAATCGGTGTAAATAAAAAATGTACAATAATTAAAGCTATTTTTAATGCTAAAAGAAGTTATTTAACCTATTGCCAAACCTTATTTTCACTTCTTCCTGTAGTAATTTATTTTTTCCTCTCCTAGCGTTTGTATTCCACCCGTATTTTCGCAATTCCCACTTTAATAATAATAGCATAATACTCTATAGGTAACATCTGAAAACTAACTACAATAATCGTTACGTTATATTAATAAATATTTTAAACTCTTAACCTATAATCCTGTTTGGATTTTCATATTGGAAACATATGGCTTTCTACTTTAATTCTCACTACTCCTCATGGTAAGATTGAGTATGGGGAGTTCTGAAAACCACGATAAATGTGCATTATTATAACAACTCTTTCGTATAGGGGGCGAGATGACATGAAGTTAATTACTTTGGAAAATATAAAGAAAACTTATGGCGGTAAAACAGTAAGCCTAGATATTTCCCTTGATATACTAAAACACGAAAGTATGGTGTTCATGGGTACTAATGGGGCAGGGAAAAGTACATTGCTTAAGATTATTACAGGGCTACTATTACCTAGCTCTGGTCGTGTAATAAAACATGTTGAACCACTACATATCGGTTACGTCCCTGAACGGTTTCCAAATCTATTACGCTTTACACCCTTAGAATACTTAACCTATATGGGGAGAATCCAAGGTATTCCACTTATAGAACTTGAAAAAAGGATTCCAATTTTACTAGAACGAATGGCACTGAGTCATGCAAAGGATAAAAGAATAGATACCTTTTCAAAAGGAATGGTTCAAAAGATAGGAATAATTCAATCCATACTTAGAAAGCCAGATTTGTTGATACTAGATGAACCTCTCTCAGGTCTCGATATACATACACAAAATGAGTTAGTTCATATGATGGCGGAGTTTAAAGAGGAAGGAATAACTATCATTCTTACATACCATGAATCTGATTTGCTATTAAAAATTGCGGAGCGAATCGTTATCCTCGGCGAAGGTCAAATAAAAGGGGATTATCATATTAAAGATATAGATAAACCCCATATAGTTATAGAAACGTCTGGTATCATAGAACAAGTAATTCATACATTCAATGGAATATTACACGTATCCAGAAAGGGCGAAATTATACAAGCGCATGTTCCTCAAGAAAATAGCGACCAGATTCTTTTAGATATTCTTCATCAAGGTGGAAAAATTCATTCTGTTGGATTACATGATCCTTTAAAACAGCTCATCATGGAAAACTACGTTAACAAATAAAGCACTAGAATGACATCAAGATATAGTTGTAAGCAAACATCTATGCTGCATCCTCATAGTCTAAACACCATGAATATAACCAAGTTCAATGTTAGGTGAAAACCATTACTATCAGATTCATAGGTAGAAAATAGGAGGAACGTTTTAGTGAGAAGTCTTGTGAAGTATATATTACATGAATATTATCGTTCAAATCGGTATTTCCCTCTCCTTGCCATTTTTATTCTGGTAATCTTTATTTCCTATTCCTATAAACCAAATCCAATAATTAGTAGCTACTCAGTTACTGCACTATCGATGTTTTTCATCTCGGCACTATTGTGTGTGAGTGTCTTTTCAACCGAAACACCTGTTCAAAAGAACGTAACACTTATCCATACTGGGAGTGTACCTTTATATTACCTGTCTAAACTCTTAAGTGTATGGTTCATTTCTTTTGTTCTAGTATTATTTGCATTCCTTTACCCTATTATTTTGGGCATATTTGGTGAATCTATCACACTACTAGTCAGCCTTTTTGCACTAATGAATCACCTATTATTAGCCACTCTTGGAATTTGTGTTGGCTGCTTTTTTACTAAAGAGTTTATGAAATCCTCCATCAATGCTATCGGTGGTTTATGGCTTGTCTTATTGTTATCGGTTCCCTTTGATTCACTTACAGAGAAGCTGCCAGATTTAGTAAGACCTATTCTATGGATATTACCTCCTTCTGTCCACACCATAACGACTCTGGAAGGATGGGATAGAACAACCGTCGATTTCAACTTCCTGTTGCCGTTTTTTTGGATTGCCACATATTGTTCCATATTACTTTCTCTGTTCTTTATGCTCTTAAAAAGAATAGATAGATAAATGTGACTGATAAACTAGATTGTACAGTTGGGCACGCGGACAAAATCTTAGACCGAAATTGGTCAGGAGGAAAACGATGTTTGCCTATAAAGATAAAGTAAAAGCCATCAAGCTTTATAAAAACTACCTTACCGAATTTAGACTATAAAAAAACCCCTCCATTGATATGATAATTCTATCAGACATTGAATTACTCAGCGGTGGAGGCAGAAAAGGTGGATAAATAGGAAATGTATATGGAGATTAAGCAATTATTAAAGCAAGGATTAGTAAAGTAAAAGTAGCTGAAAGCACTGTTAGACTCTATGTTAGGGGACTTCGTGAAGAATATGACATTCCAAAGGAAAGATTCACCTAGGGACTATGAGTCACTACCTGAACTCCCAATGGGATCACAAGTACAAGTCGATTTTGGATTTGAGAGAAAAAAGATGTCAGGGAATGGATAAATGCAATTAATGAAGTAGTAACGGGACAAGATGCGGTAATAAATTGAAAGGATAATAGAGCCATTCCAGGGACGAAGTTTATTGCAAGCTCTATAAAAGATACTTTGAATACAGTTAAAGATGTATTTGGAATCAATAAACCAGCAAGAGCCGTCGATAAATGTTATTCATGTGGGGCTTCTATATCTGGTTATGAAGGTCAAATTGTTCGTTGTAAGTATTGCGAAGCGGAACAACATGTGTGAATAAAGTCCAATTTTGATTTTTATTATTTACTTTAATTAAAAGACATTAAAGGTCCTGAATAAATGGGAGTTTGTGGTGTAAAAGATATGGGTCTTCTCAGTGAAAATGCCCTACAGACATAAATGTTACATCATGGTTAACCGCATGTGCTTTCATATGTTGCTTTATTTCGCATAAACTCTCTTCATATTTCCATATTCAGGACATTTAGCCAAGGTTCGTCCGCAAACCCATTAGTTTCAGCTGTTTTTGAGCTTGTTCATTAGGCAGCAACAATCATAAATCACCACAGCCTACCTTACAACCTCCACTTTATCAGCCACCCGTATATATCTAATACAACGCTCACTTTCCGGGGAAATACCTAAGATTTTAAAAACCCCAACGAATCTATATCTATTATTGCCAAGATTATCTTTGTATTTGGCAAATACGGCCCTTTTACGCCCAACGTCTACTTCCTCCATATAATTTTCTTTTCTTTCCTCCACAATTGCTTCTTCTTGATGGGACTCATCGATAAATGACCAGTCATCTGCTAAGAAGTTAAGCCAGCCCGCTGCCACTGATCTAGTATCACCATTTACTGTGACAGACAGTTTAGGGCACCATAGCCACATGTTATCTTTTACTCTGAAATAGCTCCGTTGATACCTTTTGGAATTCTTTCCAAACACGGTATTTGCAATATCCTTTATGTCCATGAACGCAATATCATCGAATATCGATAAGTATTTTTGTTGTTTTAATTGCTGTAACTCCTCTTCATATGTTCGCCAATTCAGTGTAGTCTTTGAAGCCTTCTCATTGATAACGCCCACAATCTCATTGACTCTATCATTTATCTCTTCTATCGATTTCGTAGCATCTATTCTAAAGCATTCGAAGTCAGTGATAGATTCCTCATTAACTGCAGAAATAATATCATCCATACGTAGTTTATCCGCCTTTTGATTATCTTGATGATATGCCTCATCCACTTCTATTCCAATATGAAGTTGTGGAAAATATAAATCCATCAAAGCATGTGTACCATTTGGGCGTTTCACGTATTGTTGGCTTACAGGTTTGAGATTCATATTATCTAATTTATGCCAGATAGCTGTTAAAATGTAATTCTCATAATCCTTCCTTTTCGTACGTGAAAAGGTCTTAACTAAATAGTCGCGTTTATTCATTTCTACACCTCTTACTAGATTTATTTTCAACATCCTATTCGTGAAGCAAATTACGGATATTTTTTGTACTAGTACTATTATATTAGGATTATGATTTTATGTAGTAGATTAAGATTTGGATTTATGACAAGGTTAATATTTCTAAAGAAAAAAAGCGAACCTGTCCCTACGTCCCAGTGGTTACGTAAAATAGAGAGACCTTTAATGGCCTCTCCTAATCTAATTGTATCATTATTATTCTATCCGTTTAAAGCCTTCTTGTTGGAGGTAGTCTACGGCAGAATTGTATGTTGCGAAGGACGCATCGAGTAATTCGCCTGCGTATACATTCCACGTATCGTAATCGTTGACCAGAACGAGCTTGTTATTCTCTTTATCCTTCCAATTTTCCTCGTGTGGATCTGATTCAGATAAGGATTCAATCGACTGTTGAATAACCGTTCGAAGTTTCTCTTCTGAAAAGTCACGAATATTGACCATCCCTTTTTTATCTACTGGATAGTCCTTTTCCTCAATCATTTCTGCAAATACAAAACCATTACCATTGGGGTGTAGATGGTAAACAATAACTTTTTTGTCATAAACACTATCTTCATAATGGTAGTTGACTCGTCCAAGGGATACCTCGTGACGCTCTAATTCCGAAAATGTATCAATGATAGTAAGTTTCTCTTCAAATGTAAGCATACGCATATTTCCTCCAAGTATCAGCTTTTGTCTACTATACCACATACTGACCGCCTGATACCAACTGACATTTGTCGAAGCCATGCACCAATAAGTGATGCAAAGAACAGTCCCATTTTTTACTGTGTTTCTCTTCCTTCATGAAAAACCTTGATAATTCCATCTTCCCGTTGTAAACTATTAAAGTTGATTAAAAAATTGGATATGCAAAATAAACTGTATAACCTCAAAAATATGGATCGAGGGCCTCTACCAGGAACCGTAAAAAAACCTGATTACAGAAAATGATCATTTGAATCATTTTTTGTAATCAGGTTTTTTGTTATTTGCAAAAATCCCTGCCTAAATAACCGACATACAGAAAGGAATATATGATGAATTTAAAAGTCTTTATCTTAGCTTTAGCAACCATTGCGGTTGGTTTAGTGGAATTAATTGTAGGCGGAATTTTACCGAATATCGCTACTGATTTAGGTATCTCGGTCAGCACAGCTGGTCAATTGATTACCATTTTCGCATTAGTCTATGCAATCGCTGGACCTGTTTTACTTGTCTTAACTAGTAAATTTGAGCGGAAAAAGGTATATATGATTTCCTTGATTATCTTTATCCTTGGTAACATTGTGACGTATTTCAGTCCGAATTTTACCATGATTATGATTGCAAGGGTCGTAACAGCAGCAAGCACCGCATTAATCGTTGTGCTGTCTTTAACGATTGTTGCAAAAATTGTGGAACCTGCATACCAGGCAAGAGCATTAGGTTTTATTTATATGGGCATCAGTTCATCCTTAGTACTAGGAGTACCAGTTGGAATTTTGGTTGCAAATGCATTCGGATGGCGCGTTCTTTTCCTAGGAATCGCATTGTTAGCGATTGGGTCATTGATTCTTATCTCCATATTCCTAGAACCTATTCCTGGAACGGACAGCATTCCGCTTTCTACTCAAATAAAAGCATTAGCAAGTCCGAAAATTATCACTGCCCACCTAGCTACGATGTTCTTTCTAGCAGGTCATTACACACTTTATGCCTATTTCACACCATTCTTGGAAAATAATCTTGGCATGAGTGCCAATTGGATAAGTATCTGTTACTTTGTTTTTGGAATCGCCGCAATTGGTGGTGGAGCATTCGGTGGAGCCCTTTCCGATCGGATTGGTTCTCGTAAAAGTATTATTAGTGTTATTGTCGCCTTTACGATTGTTTTAGCACTATTACCTTTTACAACCTTTTCACTCCTATTGTTTATTCCTGTTATGATGATTTGGGGTGGGCTAAGCTGGAGTTTAGCTCCACCACAGCAAAGTTACCTCATTCAAACAGATCCTGTAACATCAGATATTCAGCAAAGTTTTAATAACTCTGCCCTACAAATTGGTATTTCGCTAGGTTCTGGAATTGGCGGTATTGTCTTAAATCAAACCGTCAAATTGGAATATACAGCCTGGATTGGTAGTATTGTAGTTGTCCTTGCCCTAGCCAGTGCCATCTACTCTCTATCACAACCTGTAACGAAGGCTAAAAGAATTCGGAAAACCATGGCTCAGAGTTCAGAGATTTAGGTAATATTTCAACAGTTTTGTAGTGCACCCCGAATGTTAGAGTAAAAAAACTAACATTCGGGGTGTTTTATTATGGTCAAAAATATAGTGATGATTTAAATATGGGTCATGGGGTCAGGGCCTTGCCCAGGCGGATATGATACGATGAACCTGTCCCTACGTCCCTTTTAAATTACTGGGTATCTGTTAAATACGGTGAAGGTTCTTTTGCTTTATTGACAGATTCCCCTTGTACATTAACCAATGTCAAACGGTGATGGAAAATGATGCATTAGAACCGCCCCTGTGCTCCCTTTGCTTCGGCTAATCTCTCATTCTGTACGCTTCATCAATAAATGGCTTTATATCCTCTAAGTTGTTGACCCAATCCAGACTTATAAAAGATTCATGCGTTTTTTCTTCATTTTGATTGGTATTTCTTTCATAAGTGTGGCCTAACTTTTCATCAACATCTTTTTGCACCTTCAATCCTTCATTATCAATTTTATTTCCCATATGTAGTACTAATACTGGTTTGCCTCTTAGCATCATTAGAGTAGCGAACTTTTTAGTAAGGCTACCATCAGATCTTACTTTTCTATAGCCATATGTAAATCCCTCTTCCGCTAGCTTTCTTTCACTATGGATAGGTTACACTTAGTTGGACAGATTCATTAAGGTCATATAAACTTAATTCATTAATAAGTCGGGAGAGAATTAATTATGACCAAAAGAGAACGAAGAACATTCACCAAAGAATTTAAAGAACAAATTGTTCAATTGCATCTTTCAGGTAAACCTAGAAATGAAATTATCAAGGAATACGA
>NZ_JBHLWL010000021.1:77685-101812 GCF_042432965.1 Paracerasibacillus soli
GCATTCGATTGTAGAAGATCGCGGTGCGCGTGGTAGAAGATTCGCATTCGATTGTAGAAGATCGCGGTGCGCGTGGTAGAAGATTCACTTTCTATGGTAGAAGACGCGGTGTGCGTGGTAGAAGATTCACTTTCTATGGTAGAAGATCGCGGTGTGCGTGGTAGAAGATTCACTTTCTATGGTAGAAGATTGCGGTGCGCGTGGTAGAAGATTGGTTTTCCATGAGGAAGCTAGGATAGTAGAGGGATGTTAAGTTGGTTAGTATATCCTTGGAATAAAGTAGCTAAGGTATATATAATGCTAGATACTTTAAATGATTAAACGAAAAATACATTTTGGAAATAGGAATGTATAAAAATGTTATTGGATAAGAATTATTACGTGGCCCCCTACCTGGTGAGTGGTAGGGGGTTTTGTTGTTGAGTTTGAGGGTAGGAGATAGCTGGGTGCGTGGTAGAAGATTCGCATTCCATAGTAGAAGAATCACTTTCTATAGTAGAAGTTCTCGAATCCGTGGTAGAAGACTCGCTTTCTATAGTAGAAGTTCACGAATCCGTGGTAGAAGAATCACCTTCTATAGTAGAAGTCCGCGAATCCATGGTAGAAGATTCACTTTCTATGGTAGAAGTTCTCGAATCCATGGTAGAAGATTCACTTTCTATGGTAGAAGACGCGGAATCCATGGCAGAAGATTCACTTTCTATGGTAGAAGCTGCGGAATCCGTGGTAGAAGACTCACTTTCTATAGTAGAAGTTCTCGAATCCGTTGTAGAAGATTCGCATTCGATGGTAGAAGTTCTCGAATCCATGGTAGAAGTCCACGCCCCCATGGCAGAAGAGCTGCTCCAAAACGTGGCCCCCGCGCCGACCGTGGTAGAAGACTCACATTCGATGGTAGAAGTTCTCGAATCCGTGGTAGAAGACTCGCTTTCTATAGTAGAAGTCCACGCCCCTATGGCAGAAGAGCTGCTCCAAAACGTAGCCCCGGCGCCGACCATGGCAGAAGATTCACTTTCTATGGTAGAAGCTGCGGAATCCATGGTAGAAGACTCACTTTCTATAGTAGAAGTTCTCGAATCCATGGTAGAAGATTCGCTTTCTATAGTAGAAGTCCGCGAATCCGTGGTAGAAGACTCGCTTTCGATGGTAGAAGTCCGTGCCCCCCATGGCAGAAGAGCCGCTCCAAAATGCAGCCCCCGCGCCGACCATGGCAGAAGACTCGCTCCAAAACGTAGCCCCCACGCCCCCATGGCAGAAGAGCTGCTCCAAAACGTAGCTCCCACGCCCCCCATGGCGGATGAGCTACCCTAAAACCTAGCCTGCGACACATGTTTATTGCTTCCAGCCCAATGGGCCTGATCCGTTCTCATATCTGATAGACGTGGGGAGTTCAAAAAGTCGGGGAGGGAGTTAAGCATACTTTACACGTTAGATAAATGAGAAAGTATGCATCTTCAATTCAATGGTTGGATATTTTTTTCATAATATGTTATTTCGGTGAAAACTATTTACAATATATAAATTATGTGTTAAAGTTCAATTGAAAGCGTTACCAGTTAGGTATAAAGAATAGGAAGGTGAAAGTAAGATGGAGCATGCTAAGTTCAAGGGAATCTTTCCGGCGTTTTATGCTTGTTATGATGAAGTGGGGGAAGTTTCTGAGGAGAAAACAAAACAGCTTGTGAACTATTTATACGGCAAGAAGGTTAAGGGTCTGTATGTTGGTGGTAGTTCAGGTGAGTGTATATATCAGAATTTGGATGAAAGAAAACAAACTTTGCGTTATGTTGCGGAGGAAGCAAAAGGTAAGCTAACATTAATTGCACATGTTGGAGCTCCTTCAACACGGGATAGTATTGCGCTTGCAGCGTATGCAGAGGAGCAAGGTTATGATGCTTTATCTTCCATTCCTCCTATATACTTTCGTTTACCTGAACGTGCGATTCAGAAATATTGGGAAGATATTATGGATGCAACGAAACTACCCTTTATTATTTACAACATACCGCAAACGACGGGTTATCAATTGTCACTAGATTTATTTAAAAAGATGATGGCGAATGAAAAAGTAATTGGTGTGAAAAATTCCTCGATGCCTGTTATGGATATCGAACGTTTTAAAGCTGCGGGGAAAGAAAACACCATAGTATTTAATGGTCCAGACGAACAATTTGTTGCTGGGCGTTTAATGGGGGCTGACAGTGGAATTGGTGGTACATATGCTGCCATGCCAGAGTTGTTTTTAAAAGCAAATGAATTTGTAACTGCAGGGAAATTTGAGGAAGCAAGAGCAATTCAGAAGGAAATTAACGACATTATTATTGCCCTAACATCGTTAGAAGCAAATATGTATGCTGTAATTAAAGAAAGTTTGAAACAACGTGGACTTCACATCGGTAGTGTTCGTGAACCATTACAAGCAGTAAGTGAACATGAAATAGATAAAATAAAAGAAATAACAATGAAAATTGAGCAAAGTATCGCTAAATACCAATAACGTAAGCGCTATGCCGCGTCTTATTACTATTTCATAAAACTAAGACTTAGCGGATTTAAGATATATGGTGAGTGCAAATAATGAAAGCATGATCCCGCCCTGTTATTTAAAAAAGCTAGTAATCTAGCAACGTAGAAATACAGAGGGAGTCTAAAAAATGTAAGCGTTATCCCATTCTGTTATTTAAAAAAGTTAGTAATCTAGCAATGTAGAAATATATGGTGAGTGCAAATAATGAAAGCATGATCCCGCCCTATTTAAAAAAGCTAGTAATCTAGCAACGTAGAAATACAGAGGGAGTCTAAATAATCTAAGCGTCATCCCACCCTGTTATTTAAAAATCTAGAATCTAGCAATGTAGAAATATATGGTGAGTGCAAATAATGTAAGCATTATCCCGCTCCGTTATTTAAAAAATCTAGTAATCTAGCAATGTAGAAATACAGAGGGAGTGCAAATAATGAAAGCATGATCCCACCCCGCTATTTAAAAAAGTTAGTAATCTAGCAATGTAGAAATATAGAGGGAGTGCAAATAATGCAAGCGTTATCCCACCCCGCTTTTTAAAAACTAGTAATCTGCAATTTAATAATATAGAGGAATAACCATTTTTCAGCTTTACAGGTAAATGGAGGTGGTGTGAAGACATGGGGAATTAAAGTGAATGGAATAGATCTTTCTAATGAAAGAAGGGGCAATGTTGCGTGTCGTTGGAGGGAATTAATTTCATTTATATTTAAAAGGCGAAAAATTCCTCCAGCGAAGTTTGAAAGTTAGGTACGATTCAGGAAAAAAATGAAAAGATTAGGGAGGCAATTGTGTTGAAAAGAATGATGATGGCGTTATTCAGTCTTGTATTAGTTGTATCAGTTCTTGCGGCATGTGGAGATTCTGATAAGGATTCAGGCACGAAAAAGGATAAAGATACAGTGGAAATTTCATTATGGCTCACGCCGCAATGGAAAGGTGTCTTTGATTCTGATGAAGATAAGGCAGACTTTGATAGTTTCTTTAAATATGCGGCAGAGAAGTTTGAAAAAGAATATGACAAACATAAAGTAAAAGTAAATGTTGAAGTGATTGCTGGGGATCAACGTGATGAAATGTTAAACGTGAACCTAAATGGTGGCACACCTCCGGATATTTTCTTTGAGAGCGTATTTGCTATGGGGGACTATGTCCATCGTGGGGCGTTGCTACCAATGGATGATATTATCGATGACGAGGCAAAAAGTGATATAGAAGATACGTTTTGGGAGCCAGTAACATTTGGTGACAATGTTTACTTCTATCCATTTTCACATATGCCGGGAACGTTAGTTTACAATGCAGATATGTTTAAGGCTGCAGGTTTAGATAAATTTGTCGGTGATGAAAGTGAAATTAAAACTTGGACATTAGATGAATTTGAAACAATTTTAGAAACGTTAAAATCAGATACACCGAAGGATAAATATTCTAATGCATATCCGATGGGATTATTTGCAGTAAATAACCAAGGTGATACTTGGAATCTTGCTTATTTAAGAATGTTTGGTAATAAATTCTTTAATGACGAAGGAAACATCGTATTAGGTGATGAAAGTGGAGCAAAAGCAACAGCTTGGTTGAAGAAAATATATGATGAGGGACTTACAAATCCTGGAGCAGAGTCAGTTTCTTCCAATGATGTGAACGCAATGTTCCAAAACCAACAATTAGGAGTAAGCTTCACAAACTCTGTATTATTTAACAACATCAAAGCAGATATGGAGAATGGAAATGTAAATGAATTTGATGCAAGGTTAGCAAATATTCCATCTGAAAGTGGCGATCCATTATCCTTTACGTATGTAACAGGTGCTGCATTATTTGATACTGGTGATGATACGAGAATTGAGGTAAGTAAGGATTTCGTTAAATTCTTCTCATCTGATCCTGAACTAGTTACAGCATCGAAAAACGGTGTTCCAGTTAGAAAGTCTGTTGTTGACCAATTTAAAGATGAAAATCCGTTGTTCGCAGCTTATGAAGAAAATGCACCATATATGTTTAGCTTTACAGGAAACGTTCCTGGATACAACGAATTAAGACAGGTGCTATACCCTGAACTTCAGGCTTTGTATACAAACGAAAAGACACCTGAAGAAGCGGTAAACAGCTATCAAGAAAAAGGTAATGACGTAATTGAAAAGTCTAAAGCAGATTCAGTTATTTTTAATAAATAATGTAGAAGTTGGGGAGCAAAAACTCCCCTTCCTAGTTTAATGAGAAAGGTGAAATGGTGGATATGAAAAATAACCATGCACTGAAGCGAAACTTAACAGGATACCTTTTTATTGCACCGCAGCTATTGTTTTTCTGTGTGTTTCTTGTCTATCCGATTTTTGAAGGAATCCGTTTAAGTTTATATAAAATTAATTTCAATCATTTAACTTTCGTTGGCTTAGAAAACTATAAAACGCTTTTTAATGATGAGGTTTTTATTAAGTCTACAATTAATACGATTGTTTTCGTTATTGCTATTGTTGCATTAACGGTAGTCTTTTCTTTATTTGTTGCATCTGCAGTTTTTGATAAAAATGCAAAATATGTTTCTTTTATAAGAGGAAGTTACTACATCCCGGTTATGGTATCTATGGTTGTAATGAGTATGGTTTGGAGTTTCTTATTAAATCCTTCGAATGGTTTAATTCCATTTCTAGCAAGGCAATTGGAGTTGCCGGCAGTTAATTTTCTAGGGGATAAGGACTTGGTTTTACCCGTCATTATATTTGTGACATTTGCTACGAACGTCGGTCAAGCGATTATTTTATATATCGCGGCAATGATTGGTGTTCCTAAAGAAATATTTGAAGCAGCTGAGGTAGACGGTGCAAGTCGATTACGTGTCATATTTAAAATTTTAATTCCGCTTGTAAAGCCTACAACGATTTATATCATAATCATCAACATCATTAATGTATTGAAGATATTCGTTGTTATCCAACTCTTAACGGGTGGCGGACCAAACAATGCTTCAACAACATTAATGTACTTCTTATATAACAATGCCTTTAAATATAATCAATTAGGCATCGCATCGGCAGTAGGTGTCATCATGTTCTCTATCGCCATGATCTTATCTATACCGCAATTGCGCGCTATGTTTAAAAAGGATTAGAGGTGGAACACATGTCGAAGAAAAACAAAAAAAGTAAATTACGGATGGAAAGATTTGATATCGTTTCCAATGTCATTGTTTTCATCTTTGCAGTTATGAGTTTATTTCCATTATATTGGCTCATTACAAGTTCATTTAAAAATAGTGCAGCGGTTGTGAAGATGCCACCGGATTGGTTTCCAAAGACATTTAACTTCCAAAATTATATCGATGTGTTTAGTAATCAGCCTGCTTTTCGCTGGACAATGAATAGTATTATCGTTTCATCGGTAGCTACTATTTCACTCATAATTGTAAGTACGCTAGCTGCATATGCTTTTTCAAAATTGCAGTTTAAAGGGAAAAATATCATTTTCATTATTTTTATTTCAAGTTTAATGGTACCTAAAGAAGTTTTGATTGTGCCATTGTATCGTATTGTTGATCACTTAGGGATGGTCAATTCTCTTCACGGCATGATTTGGCCAAACGTTGCTACTGCATTTGGGGTTTTCTTATTGAAAGGATTTTTCGATACAATACCAGATTCATTACGTGAGTCAGCAAAAATTGACGGTGCCAGTGAATTACGTATTTTTTATAAGATCATGCTTCCAATGGTAAAACCAGGAATTGGTGCATTGTTTATCTTATTCTTCGTGCAAGTATGGAACGACTATGTCTGGCAATTAGTAATCGGTCAAGAAGTTGGTATGAAAACATTAATGGTTGGTACGGCAACCTTGATGCAAGACTTGAACCCTAACTTTGCATATAAAATGGCAGGTGCCACTGTTGCGGCAATTCCGATGTTAGTGATTTATTTATTTTTCCAACGGTACTTCACAAGAGGACTTGCAGTTGGAGCAGAAAAAGGATAAAAATTTTGCGGGAGCCAAAGATGTGTGGTGTTTTTAAATAGCATGTGTGTGTTGAAAATATCGTATGAAACGTCGCATGGAGCGGGCATGCACATGTTGAACTTCCGCGTATGGTGCTTAAATTTTACCTGGAGAATCTATGAAAGAAATAGTTGGATCTGAAAAGATGATGATGAAATATACTTGTTTTCTGATGGAGATGTAGCATATGAAAAATAATACTGAAATCCTAGAGCAAATTAAACATGAATTAATCGTATCTTGTCAGGCCCTTCCTGACGAACCTTTGCATAGCTCCTTTATTATGGGACGCATGGCAAAAGCTGCCCAACTCGGTGGTGCGAAAGGAATAAGGGCAAATAGTGTAGAAGATATTGAGGAAATAAAGAATGTGGTCCCATTACCAATCATTGGCATTATGAAAACGGAATATGCTGGTTCTGATGTTTTCATTACACCAACCATGAAAGAAGTGCAAGCACTTGTTGACGTTGGTGCTGATATTATTGCGTTAGATGCAACATGCAGAATACGACCTGACAAACAGACAATAAAGGAATGCTTCCCTATTATACGAGAAAAGTTTCCAAATCAATTGTTTATGGCAGACTGTTCTACTTATGAAGATGGTATGTTGGCATATGAATTAGGGTTTGACCTGGTTGGCACCACCATGTGTGGGTATACAAAGGAAACAGAGGCAATTGAACTACCTCATTTTAACTTAATAGAAAAGCTAGCAAACAATCTACCTATTCCTATTATTGCAGAAGGCGGGATATGGACACCTGAGGATTTAAGTAGAGCTTTTCAGTGTGGAGCGTATGCAGCTGTAGTCGGAACAGCGATTACAAGACCAAAAGAAATTACCGAAAGATTTGCGGCAAGTTTACAAGATTGGAAGAATCATGACCTAAAAAGTCTTTAATTAAAATGAATATCTACCGGATGAATTGATATAAACCAAGCAACAGTTTGGTAACTCATTTGATGAGCAACCTAAGAAATGAAGGATGAAACTTATGAGAATTTTAGGTGTTGACATTGGTGGTACCATGATGAAGTTTGGTATTACGGACGAACAAGGTATAATTGAACAGTATAGGGAATATCCAACGGAAAGTAAAAAAGGTGGTCCATATATTGTTCAAAAGGTGATAAACCTCATATCTAACTTCACAGATTTTGATGCAATTGGTATTAGTACTGCAGGCCAAGTGAATCAGAAGGATGGTTCTATTCTTTATGCAAATGAAAACATCCCTCACTATACAGGTATGAAGTTAAAGGCAATTCTTGAGGAACATTTTCAAGTCCCTGTAAAAGTTGAAAACGACGTAAACGCCGCAGCGCTAGGCGAAAATTATTTTGGTAAGGGCTCTAAATATGATGATTTTTTATTCTTAACATATGGAACTGGAATTGGTGGCGCCATTGTTATGGCATCCAAAATATATCATGGTCAAGCCGGCATTGCAGGGGAATTTGGTCACATGATAACACACCCCAACGGAATACTTTGTAACTGTGGAAACAAAGGATGTTACGAAGCATATGCTTCCACAACCGCGCTCATGAAAAAAGCACAAAATGTAGATGCAAAGTATATCGATGGTAAAATTATCTTTGAAGCATACAGGCACAGTGATGAAAAAATAGGAAGCATAATAGACGATTGGGTCGAAGAAATCGCACTAGGCTTAGTTTCATTAATCCATATTTTTAACCCTCCTGCCGTCATTATAGGTGGGGGGATCATGGAGCAAGCTATATTGATTGAAAAAATATCCACAAGAGTAAAATATTTAATAATGGATAGCTTTCGTCATGTGGAAATTCAAAAAGCTACACTCGGCAACAAGGCAGGGCTATTAGGAGCTGCTTCCCTACACTTGAAGTGAAACTTTATGTTGTTTGGAAATTGTGTTCAAAGCAAGAATGAGTCGAGGGAGAAGTAAGGTTTCGGGGAAAAAATTATGCGTTGCTCGTATGATGGCAGTATTTACACGTAAATATTGTATGTAGAAGAGAGAGTTTTGGCTGTAGAGCCTTAAATATACTGAGATTTGGCAATGATAAACATGGAAACAACAACTAGTAAAAACCTGATTTATGTAACTAACAATCAATGGGGAAGGGAGAATTCCTTACTGATTGAAGAAGCTTTATTTTATGTGTGTCAATAAGCCTTGAAGATGATTGAAAAATAGGTGGGATAAGATGGAAAAAAAGGACATATTTTTATTAATTGAAACGAGATACCGTTCCTTTACAAACACGGAGAAAAAAGTGGCGGACTACATTAAACAACATACAAGAGATGTGATTTACATGTCAATTACTGATCTCGCTGATGCTTGTGGTGTAGGCGAATCTAGTATTTTTAGATTTTGTAAAACGCTCGACTTTAAAGGTTATCAAGAATTTAAAATTGCGTTAGCACATAGTTTTACAATGGATGACGAAACACCCCAATTAACGAGTGAAATCACGATGCAGGATTCAATCAATGAGTTATCCTCCAAGATATTATCAAGTACTGTCAATGCACTATCTCAAACAAACAAATTAATTAACAATCATGACATTGAAAAAGCTGTTGATTGGATGATAGAAGCCGAGAAAATTCATTTCTTTGGAGTAGGAACATCTCTCATGACTGCAATGGAAGGAAAAAATAAGTTTATGAGAATCACCAATAAGACAGAATGTTCATTTGACTCCCACCTTCAAGTAATGTCAGCTGCGCTTATGACACCAAAAGACGTAGCGATTGTGATATCTTACTCAGGATCAACAAAAGATACATTAGAAGTTGCAAAAGTAGCAAGTGAGCGGGGAGTAAAAGTAATATCCATTACCAGATTCCAAAAATCACCGTTAACAACCTACTCAGATATTACATTACTTTGTGGAGCCAACGAAGGCCCACTACAAGGAGGCAGCCTAACAGCTAAAATATCCCAACTCTACCTACTCGATGTCCTGTACGCTGAATACTTTAAACGAACAAACGAACAATCCATCCTAAATAAAGAAAGTACCGCAAAAGCCGTTATCGAAAAATTATTGTAAAGTAAAAGATAAGCCCCCCCCCGCCTGGTGAATGGTAGGGGGGGATTTTCAGGTTTAAGGGTGGCGTGGTAGAAGAATTGCATTCCGTGGTAGAAGTTCGAGGTGCGCGTGGTAGAAGATTCGTTTTCTATAGTAGAAGATTGCGGTGCGCGTGGTAGAAGACTCGCATTCCATGGTAGAATTCGCGGAATCTGTGGTAGAAGATTCGTTCTCTATGGTAGAAGATTGCGGTGCGCGTGGTAGAAGACTCGTTTTCTATGGTAGAAGATTGCGGTGCGCGTGGTAGAAGATTCGCATTCTATAGTAGAAGATCGCGGTGCGCGTGGTAGAAGATTCGCTTTCTATAGTAGAAGATTGCGGTGCGCGTGGTAGAAGACTCGTTTTCTATGGTAGAAGATTGCGGTGCGCGTGGTAGAAGATTCACATTCTATGGTAGAAGTTGGCGGTGCGCGTGGTAGAAGACTCGCATTCCATGGTAGAATTCGCGGAATCTGTGGTAGAAGATTCGTTTTCTATGGTAGAAGATTGCGGTGCGCGTGGTAGAAGACTCGTTCTCTATAGTAGAAGATTGCGGTGCGCGTGGTAGAAGACTCGTTTTCTATTGTAGAAGTTCGAGGTGCGCGTGGTAGAAGATTCACTTTCTATGGTAGAAGATTGCGGTGCGCGTGGTAGAAGACTCGTTTTCTATGGTAGAAGATTGCGGTGCGCGTGGTAGAAGATTCGCATTCTATAGTAGAAGATCGCGGTGCGCGTGGTAGAAGACTCGTTTTCTATGGTAGAAGACGCGGAATCCGTGGTAGAAGATTCACATTCGATGGTAGAAGATTGCGGTGTGCGTGGTAGAAGACTCGCATTCCATGGTAGAAGTTGCGGGATTTGTGGTAGAAGATTCGTATTCTATGGTAGAAGTCCGCGGTGCGCGTGGTAGAAGATTCGCATTCTATGGTAGAAGTTGCGGAATCTGTGGTAGAAGACTCGCATTCCATGGTAGAATTCGCGGAATCCGTGGTAGAAGATTCGCATTCCATGGTAGAATTCGCGGGATTTGTGGTAGAAGATTCGCTTTCTATGGTAGAAGACGCGGGATCCGTGGTAGAAGATTCACTTTCTATGGTAGAAGATTGCGGTGCGCGTGGTAGAAGATTCGTTTTCTATAGTAGAAGATCGCGGTGCGCGTGGTAGAAGATTCGTTTTCTATGGTAGAAGATTGCGGTGCGCGTGGTAGAAGATTCGCCTTCGATGGTAGAAGATTCACATTCTATGGTAGAAGTTACAGGATCTGTGGTAGAAGTCATTCTATCTGAGGCGGTTAATCCCCTAGTTCCTAATGTTTAAGATAACTTTCCAATATTTACATAGTTTAAATCGATCTCTAGCTAATGAATAGTAGTTCTCCTCCTTAGGAAGAATTTTGTAGATATATATAATAGCAGGATTTTTATCATCGATGTCGAATTATTATATATAGTGTATAAATTTCAGGGTGAAAGGGGTGTTTTCACGTTGGGCTATAAAATAATGAAGTTAGATTCACAATGGTGCGCTAGCTGTGGTGTCACGAATTTATTTAGGGCTCAGAATAATTTTGATTAGGAGTGATTTATATTGTTTGTGAAACCTCGTGATATTCCAGAGGATTTGCTAGAATTAGAGGTGTTAACGTCAAGGCTGAAACAACGTTTTAAAGGGAAAAATCTAATTGCTGATGAGGCAGCAAGACAGCGTGCCGGTTATAATGGTGAAAAGTCGATTGATTACTTTTTAACCTTTCTTGATAAGAAAGCCTACTCCATTCTCAACTATCTTCGCCTCTGCGATGAACATGGAGCATTCCAATTAGATACACTCATTCTTACCCCATCTTTCATATTAAATATTGAAGTAAAACATGTTTCCGGAAAGATTGTATTTGATAGTATGAAGCAAGCAGTTCGTACTAATACTGATGGAGAAAGTCAATATTTTAATCCACTCGATCAAGTTCATTTGCAACGATTACGCTTACATAAATGGCTTATGAACCATGGATTCCCCAAGCTTCCTATCGTCAACCTTATCGTTTATACGAATTCAAACTGTATTCTCCTAAATAATACTGACGATCCCCTTGTGAGGAAAACAGTCATCCGTAAGGAAAGTTTAATCAGTAAAATCCAAGAGCTAACACAGATTCATCAAAAGAAAATGATGAAACAAGAACAGTTTCAGCACCTTATTACAACATTAATTAACAAACATACCCCATTGAAAAGAGACTTAATGGGAGAGTTTGGCGTGAAGGTGAACCATTTAAGGCAAGGGGTTATCTGCATAGAATGTAGCGGATCACCAATGAAATGGAATCGTGGAAAATGGTTTTGTGCCTTCTGCAAAAATATCTCGAATGATGCACATATAAATGCACTATATGATTACAGTATGTTAATCAATACTGAAATAACAAACCGCCAAGCAAGAGAATTCCTCCAAATAGAAGGCACCCGAATTATGCATCGCCTATTAAAAAATATGAATCTCCCTGAAGTAGGAAAAACAAGTGACCGAAAATATAACCTAGCAGAATTTAGACAAAGAGAAATGAAGAAGAGAATGTAGCAGCAACCATGGATAATCGAGGATATCTAGCTTGAAGTAGCAAGTAGAAGGTTGTTATTGTAGAAGCTAGCGCTGTTGATGGTAGAAGATTGTGAATCTGTTGTAGAAGATTGGCCTTTGATGGTAGAAGATTGTGAATCTGTGGTAGAAGATTCATCTTTCATGGTAGAACATCGCAAATCCGTGGTAGAAGATTCATCTTTCATGGTAG
Organism: Paracerasibacillus soli; assembly: GCF_042432965.1. Taxonomy (NCBI): domain Bacteria; kingdom Bacillati; phylum Bacillota; class Bacilli; order Caryophanales; family Bacillaceae; genus Paracerasibacillus; species Paracerasibacillus soli. The sequence continues at coordinate 90,066 of NZ_JBHLWL010000021.1, forward strand.
AACATCGCAAATCCGTGGTAGAAGATTCATCTTTCATGGTAGAACATTGCGAATCTGTGGCAGAAGATTGGCCTTTCATGGTAGAAGCTCGCGAATCTGTGGTAGAAGATTCACCTTCGATGGTAGAAGATTGCCCATTCATGGTAGAAGCTCGCGAATCTGTGGTAGAAGATTGCCCATTCATGGCAGAAGCTCGCGAATCTGTGGTAGAAGATTCATCTTTCATGGTAGAAGATTGGCCTTTCATGGTAGAAGCTCGCGAATCCGTGGTAGAAGATTCACCTTCGATGGTAGAAGATTGTGAATCTGTGGTAGAAGATTGGCCTTTCATTGTAGAACATCGCAAATCCGTGGTAGAAGATTGGCTTTTCATGGTAGAAGTTGCGGAATCCGTGGTAGAAGATTGGCCTTTGATGGTAGAAGATTGCAAATCCGTGGTAGAAGATTGGCCTTTGATGGTAGAAGATTGCGAATCCGTGGTAGAAGTCCGTCTTGCTCATGTAGAAGATATTGGCATTCGATTTGATGTTTCCCCTTGTGTTTAGGGTAGTTGAGGTGATTATTAGCTATCATGGTCATCCCCCTCTTGGTTTATTGACTAGACTAAGAGGGGGATTTTTCATTGGAATCATTCTATTATCGTAATACAATTTTCAACCGCTAATTCGGTTCTGCCAAATACTACTCCACAACAACTTCATGTTCTTCATGCTCATGCAAATCATTTTCGCCTTTTACATGAATGACGATATTGTATGTGCCTGCTTCCTTGAATGTGTGCTTGGCAACGTATTCACCAGCATCATCTGTCATTTCTGCGTCAATATATGCGTTGTCATCGCCATCTGTTTGCTTGATTTCAAAGTTTACCTCGACGTCTTTTAATGGCTCGTTGTCTTGTTGGACGTGGACCATGAGTTCCGTTTCTGCTCCAGCCTTCACATTGTCTGGGTCCATGAAATGCATGTTAAAACCTTCCGCGTGGGAACCGTGATCACCATGGTCGCCATGTTCACCGTCGTGGTCCGCGTCGCCATCAGTTGCTCCTTCTCCTACTGTAATATTTGCAAGGGGCATTGTGTGTTGATCGCGTGCTGTTACGTGAATCTGAACGGTGAACACGCCGTCGTGATCAAATGATGTTTCGGCGGTATATGTACCATCTTCGTGATTGGTTGCATCTATTTTGTAGCTGTCGTCCTTTTTACCGTCTTCCCAAAATTCAAATTCGACTTCGGCATCCTTTACGACTTCATCGCCAAAGTTTACTTCGCCTTTTACTTCGATTGTTTCACCAGCATCTGCAGTTTCAGGTGCTTCAAGTTTCGCCTCTAGCACAGTTAATGCTTCGTCATCGTTGGTCGCGTCATCTCCATTTGCATTACCGCATGCCGCAAGAGAGAGTAGGGCAAGAACTGCGAATAAAACGATAAACTTTTTTCCAAATAATTGTTTCATTATAAAATCCTCCTTAAGTGGTAAAAAGAATATCTCGTACATGTTTTCTCTATTTTTTATCGTCTATCAAACCAGCATGAACAAACCTGCACTCTACAATTCTAATTTCTTTAGGTCATCTATAATCGTACTGATGGTTGCTGATTCGACACCATTGTATGATTTAATCGCAACACCCTCTGGATCAATGAGATAGAACCTTGTGCCGTGTGTCACCTGGTCATTTCCTTCAGGTGGTGGCATGAGTGGGCTCATAAAGGATTTGATAGAAATTTCCTTGATTGTATCAAAGTCATATCCAGTTAAAAATGCCCAATTGGATAAATCAGCGCCATATTGTTCGGCATATTCGGTCAGTACTTCAGGTGTGTCGTAGTCAGGATCGACTGAAAAACTAACAAGCTGAATATCAATTCCTTCATCTCTTGCCATATTTTGTAACTTCGTCATGTTGTTCGTCATTGGCAAGCAAACACTCGTGCAATTTGTAAAAATCATATCTGCAATCCAATACTTTCCTTTTAAATCATCCAATGAAAGTGTTTCGTTATCTTGTGTTGTAAAAGAAAAATCAAGTACATCTTTATTCATATTCGTTTCTATTTTCTCCCCACAAGCTACTAGTAATAATAGCGATGCAAAAAGGATAACCTTTATTATTTTCCTCATGAAGTTCCACCCTTTCATTTATCCATAAAATATAATAAAAAATAAGCAATTTGATTTAACATTTCTCTGTCATCATTTCCAAAAAATGTTCAGTATAATCTTGCTTGCAGTGCGCTATTTCGGGTAATCGCTGTTATCGGAGAAGTGCCCTCAAGCTTAGAATGGAAAGCGGGATTTGTAAAAAATCCACAAAAATCCATCAAAGTTTAACGTGAAAAGAGATCTCATCCTAATAAGAAATCACGATGGCGCTCATTCACTCCTAGAACTTGCATCAGGGATAAATTCGCCACAAGCAAATTCATTCCTAGAACTCGCGCCGAGCAAAGCTCATTCCCCTACCTGCCTCAATGCCACAACTCGGCCAAGCAAAACCCGCCACAATCCAAGGCAAAACTTAGTCTCCAATTCACTCCAAGCAAAGCTCAATCCCAAACTCGCGCCAAGCAAAATTCGCACAAGCAAGGCGGAAATTCAATTTCCAAACTCACTCCAAGCAAAGCCTCCACAATCCAAGGCAAAACTTAGTCTCCAACCCACTCCTAGCAAAATCTGCACAAGCAAGGCAAAGCTCATTCCCCAACTCACCCCTAGCAAAATCAGCACAAGCAAGGCGCCCCAACCCGCTCCTAGCAAATCAGCACAATCCAAGGCAAAACTCAATTCTCAAACTCACTCCTCAAACTCGCGCCAAGCAAAATTCCCCACGAGCCGAGCATAAAAACTCACCCAGTCACAACCCCATTCCATCCTCAAAACGAATAACTCCCTACAAACTCTTACCCACTCGTGTCGTGGTTTTGACAGCGTGTCCCTGAGCCGTCTGATCCAGTCATATGGTTCATTAATCTTCTTGTGGCCTCTGTAAACGTTAACAATTGGCCGCCAAATCCTTTTACAAATTTCTCTGCTTCTTCTCTTCTTTCAAATGTGAGAACTTGAGGTTGGCAGCAATGAATATCAACAGAAGTGCCCATGACGTACCAAGCGATCGTTGCACTGATGGTTGTATGTCTTAAAAAGTCGTGACAAAATGCTTGCATGACTTCCTCCCCAAGTTGGTGTTGGCGGATTAATCCACAATGGGCACAACAAAGGGATTCTACATGATGGTGATGTAAAATTAAACGATAGGATAGGCGTTCTGTTATGTGATGGTGACAAATGATACAATTATTTGTCGTGCTGACATCCTGCCTTTTATGATATTTTTGTGCTAATGTAATCCCACCAAAGGTTTTGACAACAAAGCCTTCATCAATCAAAGACTTTAAATCACGATGGACTGTCATTTCTGAGACATCCAGTTCCTTGCTTAGCTCGGATATTTTCATATTGATTCGCTCAAATACTAATTCTTTAATCCGATTTTGTCTTTCCAGAGGAAGCATATTTTCACCCCTTTGTTTCATGACCTGATGTAGAATATCTACTTTGATACTCAAGTTCAAAAAAATAAGTATGTAATAATTATTAACACATTCAAACAATTTCTAACATAAGTGTACCAACGAGATACGACGATAGCAACGGTACCCTGTGAACAAACTATGACAAATCCGGATATTTCCAGGAATTTATAGTGTTAACATTGTTCAACACCTGTAAATTAATGGAAGGCGAAAAGCTTGCCCTTATTAGTTTAGTGCTAAACTATTTAGTAATAAATATTCTGACATTTATATACTCGTTGCTAAATATTTTAATGTTAAATGAATTAGTGGTAATATAGATAAAGTGTTTTGAGTAGTGCAATGGTCATCATCCAAAAGGCTCATATTTTCAGAGGCCATTCGCACAAATTTTACAATTTAAATCTATTAAAAGGAGGAAAATATAATGGGCAAACTAGAGGGGAAAGTTGCCGTTATTACTGGTGGAGCCGGTGGTATTGGTAGAGGAATGGCAACAGCTTTTGCTAAAGAAGGAGCAAAAGTTGTTATTGTTGACTTAAATGAAGAAATGGGTAAACAAACTGTAAAGGATCTGCAAGTCCATCAAGAAGATTGTACTTTTATACAATTTAACTTAATGGAGCATGACAAGTTGCATACAATTATTGACCAAGTCATTAGCAAATACGGTCGATTAGATGTGCTTGTGAATAACGCGCATGCATCACGCCAGTTACCATTTGAAGAAACAACAAAAGAATTACTAGATCTTTCCTTTAATACAGGTTTTTATCCAACATTCTACCTTATGCAAGCAGCATTACCACATTTGAAAGAAACAAAAGGTAAAATTATTAACTTTGCATCTGGTGCAGGTATAAATGGTGATAGAAATCAAGCTTCCTATGCAGCAGCAAAAGAAGCCATTCGTGCCATCTCTCGCGTAGCGGCTAATGAATTCGGGAAATTTGGTGTGAATGTCAATCTAATTTCACCAATTGCAAATTCTGAAGGTGTGCAACAATGGGCAAAAGAGCAACCGGAATATTACAACAGAATGCTTTCAAATATTCCATTAGGCAGACTTGGTGATCCGGAAGAAGATATCGGACGTGTAGCGGTATTTTTAGCGAGTGAGGATTCAAATTATATTTCAGGACAAACCATCATGGTTGATGGTGGAGCTACAAAGTTACGCTAAAACTTATAAGTTTGGAAATGGCTTGAACCTTAAAAAGATATATTTCAAAAGGAGCTAGACCATCGCTTTAGACGGACGAACAATGAAATAGGGCAGTTTGCAAAAGTCTTCATCTTGCAAAAATGATAAACAGGGGTGGGGCAAATGGAGAATAAAAACATTTTCAAACTCATTCGGACTTTGGAGTTGCTAACGAACGAAACAATCATTAAATTTACGAAATCGTTTAATCTCAATGTGGGGATACCACAAATTTTAGTTTTAAATGAGTTAGCTCAAAAGGGGCCTCAAATGCAATCTGCGCTTGCAGCCGAACATGGCTATACACCAGGGGCAATGACAAATATTGCGGACAAACTAATTAAAGAGGGGTACGCAGTCCGGAAATTTGATGAATCAGACCGTCGCATTGTGTTGTTAGCAATTACCGAACAAGGTCTTGCAGTTTTAAAAAGGGCGGAGGAAAAAGGGAAGGAAATGCGTATGGACCTTTATTCCGTCCTTACTGAAGAAGAAGTGGAACAGCTTATTTTGATTAAAGAAAAGTTGTTAGATAGTTTGAGTAAATAGGGGTTATTTGCTTATGTTGCATTGCTGTAACAATTAGAACCATGCGCGTGTTTATCGCGTGCATAAAACGCACAATCTTTAAACATAAAAAAATTGTTATAGCAAATACTAATAAAAATTTATTAGCATCGTCCTAGTAATTGATAAGCAAAAGAGACGTCTAACTGTGAAAACTTATCGTGACATGAATGCAAAAGAGATTCGTTAACAGCGGTTTTCGCATAAAAAAAGTAATCATTAATGGAGGTAACAAAAATGGGAAGAGTACAAGATAAAGTAGCACTTATTACAGGAGCAGCATCAGGTATTGGTTTGGCAACAGCTAAATTGATGGCAAAAGAAGGAGCAAAAGTTGTAATTGCTGACTTCAATATTGAAGGAGCAAAAGAAGTTGCTGCAGAAATTAAAGCAGAAGGCGGAGAAGCAACTGCTGTTTTCCTTGATGCTGGACAAGAAGATTCTATTAAAGAAGCAGTTGAATTTACTGTTAATACTTATGGAACAATTACGGTTTTATATAATAATGTTGGTTTGACGAATCTTAAAAAAGACTTAGATGTTGTAAACATGGACCTTGATGAATGGGATCGTCTCATGAATATTAATTTGAAGAGTGTATTGTTAGGTTCTCGTTTTGCAATACCTCATATGATCAAAGCTGGCGGTGGTTCAATCATTAATACAGCATCAATGGCTGGATTTGCATCTGACTCCATCCGTTCTGCTTACGGTGCTTCTAAAGCTGGCGTTGCACATTTAACAAAATATATCGCAACACAATACGGTAAAGATAACATCCGTTGTAATGCTGTAGCACCTGGATTGATTTTAACACCAGCAGCTGAAAATAGCCTGCCACCAGCAATGCTAGAGATATTCAAAAAATACAATGCACTTCCATATAACGGTGAACCTAATGATATTGGATACACTGTATTATTCCTTGCATCTGATGAAGCGAAATATATTACAGGCCAAACAATTAAAGTTGAAGGCGGACATTATATCGCAAACCCAACAATTGCAGATGTAAATGAATTGATGAAAAACGCACAAGATAATCAATAATTGATAAGGAAGTATTGCAAAGAGCGCATGCGGATTGATTGCAAAAAATGAATTCGCATGCCCTCATGTAATAAAGAACTTTGAAAATGGCATGACAATGCGCGGGAAACGTTAATCACATCCCGGCAAGGGGCTCATCATGTAACGCAGCTTTCAAATTGAGAAGGTTAATCGCTCCATTATATTTTGTATCTGATAAAGCAAATGTTAATCGGAATGAACTGCCTACTTAAAGCAAGGAAGCTACACTACAACAAAATAAATTGATATACAACGAGGATTTGTGTAGAAAGGGAGAACATCATGGAACAAACGAAGAAAAAATTCCACTTTGCTTGGTTAGTCTTACTAGGCCTGTGTATCGTGGTAGGTTTAGGAAAATCAGCAATAAATAACTCGGCAGGACTATTCCTCACACCAGTATCGAAAGAACTTGGCGTGGGTATGGGAAGTTTGACATTATATTTAAGTATTTCAGCAATTGTATTATTAATCTTTTTGCCAATCGGCGGTAAGTTGATGGCGAAGTATGAAACGCGTTCACTCCTAACAGTAGCTGTTATCCTTCAAGCAGGGGCATTTGCATTGTTTGGATTAATGAACTCTGTATGGGGTTGGTATATTCTTTCTATTCCAATGGCAGTAGGTGGCGTGTTCACTACAGTTATTGCAGGACCAGTTTTAATTAACCAATGGTTCAAGAAAAGTAGCGGTTTAGCGCTCGGAATTATGGGAGCCGGTGTTGGAATTTTAGGAGCTGTCATTCAACCAGTTATCGGGCAGTTAATTTCAGGACAAGGCTGGAGACATTCTTACATTTACGTTGGACTTGCCGTCATTATCATTTCAATCCCAATGATTTGGTTATTCCTACGCATGTCTCCAAAAGATAAAGGATTACAACCATACGGCATGGATGCTAGTTCCGAAGATGGAAAAGCAGCACAAAGTGATGAAAATAGTGGTATTTCATTTGCAGTAGCAAAAAAATCAACTGCATTTATGCCCTAGCAGCCTTCTTCTTTATTGTAACAGCATTCGGAAGTTTCGCTGTGCACATCCCAACATACTTGATGAATTTAGACTACAGTGTAACATTCGCAGGTAACGTAATGGGAGCACAAATGGTAGGGGTATTTATTGGAGCTCTATTATTTGGATATCTAAGTGATAAAATCGGTGCGTAAACAACTGCTCTAGGCGCAATGTTCGTAGGGATTATATCCGTCTTATTATTATTATATTTCGCAACAAACGCAGTAGTTGTAACGATAGCTGTAGGTATTTTCGGTTTAGTAACAGCATCAATCGGTACGTTGGCACCAACTGTTACATCAGCACTATTTGGAAATAAAGACTACAGTCAAATCTATTCAACAGCATCTACAGGATTAGCAGTTGCATCTATCATTGCACTCCCTGCATACGGCTATATCTTTGACTTTGCGAAAAGCTATGTACCAGTACTATATATCTTGATCGCAATACTAATTATCAGCATACTTTGTATCATTGTTGCCTTCCGCGACAAAGAAAAATTAGTTGAAAAAGGTATGTGGAAATAAGATCGCAATCATGCTTATGAATGTAAATGAAAGTGATTTAGACGTTAAGTAGCACTAGTTTCTTTATACGTTCATGCAAGCCTTTATTTAAGCTTAGCCTGTAAATAGGCTAAGCTTCATATAAAATAAACCTTCACCATCCCTATATAGACTTTAGGGCCTCATGGTGGAGGTTTTTCGCTTTATTAGGCTTCAATCATGAAGATAGGAAACGTGGATGCGGGGTGGGGCAGGAACTTCTACCATGGAAACGCGAAGTTCTACCATGAAAGCTGAATCTTCTACCACGGATCCCGCGACTTCTACTATGAAAAGTAAATCTTCTACCACGGATCCCGCGACTTCTACCATGAAAGATGAATCTTCTACCACGGAATCGCGGACTTCTACCATGAAAGCTTAATCTTCTACCATGAAATCGCGGACTTCTACTATGGAAGGTGAATCTTCTACCACGGGATCGCGGACTTCTACTATGGAAGGTGAATCTTCTACCACGGCCGCGCTGTTCAACCATCGAAGTTGAATCTTCTACCACGGGATCGCGAAGTTCTACCATGAAAAGTAAATCTTCTACCACGGATCCCGCGTCTTCTACCATGAAAGTTGAATCTTCTACCACGGCCGCGCTGTTCAACCATGAAAGGTGAATCTTCTACCACGGGATCGCGAAGTTCTACCATCAAAAGCCAATCTTCTACCACGAATCCACCACGTTCAACAAACAATCCGCATTCCAACCTTTACACGCGTCAAAAAAAGGCTCTAGCGTTTGCTAGAGCCTTCCTTTTACATGTTCTATATCAATTAATAAAGACGTTTAAATGAATCGAAATGTTGGGACCAGTAGGAATTGCTTAGTTTTGAAACTGTGACGCCTGAGCTTGTGCCGGCGTGAATGAATTCGTTGTTGCCGACGTAAATGCCTAAGTGTGAGATTCCCGCGCGATATGTTCCAGAGAAAAATACGAGATCTCCGACTTGTGGTTTGTTTACAATATAAGAGCGATTGTAATAGCCATCACTTGAGAGACGTCCAATGCTCATGCCTGCTTTGTTGTAGGCGTAGTAGATAAATCCGCTACAATCAAATCCGTTTACAGTAGAGCCGCCCCAAACATATGGGATTCCTTTTAGGCTATTTGCTACTTTAATTAGTTGGTCAACGTTGTATTTTACGTCTCCAGATGGTTTTTCACTCGCGCTATTTCCTGCGCTTGATCCATTACTTGCACTACTATTTGAACTTCCGTTACCTTTAGAACCATTGATATTTAACTTTTGTCCGATATAAATCATATCAGATTTCAAGTTGTTCCAAGACTTGATGTTGCTGACAGAGACGCCATAATCACGCGCGATATGTGATAATGTGTCACCTGATTTTACAACATATACGGAAGTGGTTGCGACTTGTCCTTTTGAACCAGAAGTCGTCCCAGAATTCGAACTGTTGGAAGAGGAGGTAGTACTTCCAGAGTTCGTGTTATTCGCACTTGAGCTACCACTATTTTTAGGATCACTAACAACAAAAACATTGCCAGGGAAAATAATAGTAGAAGTTAAATTATTCCATTTCATTAAGTTACTCAATGAAACCTTGTTGGCAAAAGCGATACCACTTAATGTATCTCCTGCCTTTACCGTGTATGTATTTCCTTTATTCCCAGCATTAGTGGAATTATTGGAACTAGGTGCAGGTTTTTTATTAGTTGTTCCTGCATTTGAACTGCTAGCTGATGAAGTCAGCTTCAGTACTTGGTTTGGAAAAATAATGTCGCTTTTTAAATTGTTTATTTGCTTCAACTTTGCAACTGTCGTACCATGTTTCTGGGCAATGACCCAAAGGGAATCACCTGACTGGACAGTATAAGAACTAGCTGAAGCTTCGGCGTCTTGAACCGCGAAAAATGCAGATGCAACGACGGCACTTGCAGTAGCGCCTAGGTACATCTTCTTATTCGACATAGGGCTAAACTCCTTTCATGATTGACTAGTTAGTAAGATTGACCATGCAAACTAGTATTTTCTGACTATAATTATAGCCTTTAATGTCGAAAAATGATAGGTTAATAGAACTTTTGTAATAGGATTGTAATATTGAAGTTACTTTAGACCCATACCTTAACGCCTATTAATTGTTAAAAACAACCTATTATGTTCTATGAAAACTGTTAAATAGGTAATATGAATTTTTATGTTAAAAAAGCTTGTGCAAAGGTCCCAGAGATAATTCGCTGCCGAAAATTAATTTTAACTGAATATACGGTATCTAAATTTTGTTTATCTATTCTATAAATAATTACTGTGTATGTATGAATATAAAGGAAAATAATTGAATGCCAATCTCCGTAATGTCATCATATGTGAGATTTGTAATTTTAATTAAGCTAAATAGCTTGAAATAGAAAAATTGTTAGATGCTTAGGATTTATGCTATTTTGAGCCGAGTATATAGAAAATTTTGCTAAACATCTTATACCGTATAAACTTTGTTCAGATTGACGACTAAAAATCATCTATCTGAACAAGGAAGAATTAGTACTGAAATAATAAGAAGTATATTCTGCAAATAATATAAAAACAGTGAGGTTGTTGGAAGAAAAATTTTATTTTACTTTTGAAGAAAATTTGAGGCATCATTATACTATTGTCCATGGAATTAACTATCCATTAAATAGTAGAAATCAATCTCAATCCTTTTTATTTAGTATTTTTTTAGTTTGCCTATGAAAAATAAATAAACTTAAAAATACCTGTTTATTTTTTCATGCTTATTCGTTATAATAACGTCATGGGTAAAAAGAACTAATTATTTGAAGTGATTGTTTAGATTCTCAGCTAATCTTTTAATAGAACAATCCCTGGAATATAGGGTATAAGGAGAATTTAAAGAATTATTGAATTATAGATGATACTTGAAGGTTTTACTGATAGTCTTGATTATGGTTAAAGGAAAAGACTCTTGACTTATAGAGTCTTTTAAATATGTGGTTGAGAAAATAGTGTAGGGGTTTTGGGGGATAGCTTTCATTAACAAGTTAATGCTTCATAATACTATTTTGGATTTTATTGAAAAATAGTACTTAACATATGAGTTTGTTTTTGTTAGAATAGATATTATTATTTATTCTTATGAGCTAATTATGAGAGTGAGTAGTAAGTTTATGTAGTAAGTTTATAGGATTTATATATGAAATTATACTAAAAAAACATGCTCCTCCCGGATACTCATGTTATTTTTTTTGTCCTCATTTGAGTTTCTGTTATTAGATGCTACACTCTATAGGTTCTACCTCTCATCCAAATTTAATCCTTTTTCTTAAACAATTCTTGGATAGTTACACTTAGTTGGACAGATTCATTAAGGTCATATAAACTTAATTCATTAATAAGTCGGGAGAGAATTAATTATGGCCAAAAGAGAACGAAGAAACATTCACCAAAGAATTTAAAGAACAAATTGTTCAATTGCATCTTTCAGGTAAACCTAGAAATGAAATTATCAAGGAATACGAGCTGACGCCATCTTCCTTTGATAAATGGGTTCGTCAGCATAAAACAAGTGGATCATTTGAAGAGAAGGACAATAGAACACCGGAGCAGGAAGAATTAATCAGGCTCCGCAAAGAAAATCAAAGACTGATGATGGAGAACGATATTTTAAAGCAAGCCGCGCTGATAATGGGACGAAAGTAGATGTGATCCGAAATAACCGTCAAAAATACTCGGTATCAGCAATGTGCGCAGTCCTACAACTTCCAAGAAGCACGTACTATTATGAGGCGAAAGTACGAGATGTTCAAGATGAGGAATTAACAG
>NZ_JBHLWL010000022.1:0-75528 GCF_042432965.1 Paracerasibacillus soli
TTAGCTTGGTCCATTTCGCCAGCTACTAAAAGTGTCGATTACCCAAGAAGCCCCCACTTCAAGCGACCCGTAAGGGTGGTAAGTGGTGGGAGTAGTTCACATATCGTACTTCTAATGACTTGCCTTCATAGTCCGTTTCATACGTTCTTTTTGGAATCCAAAGGTGAAGCACATCAATAGTCAAATCGTTATCAAATATAAGGTCTGAGACATGTCGAGTTGAGTTACTAGATTCAAATCCAACTTGAAGTGGAATAGCGGTAATAATTTCAAATTCCCCGTTTTGATATGCCTCCCGATCATTGTATACGGTAATAGCATCGATGCCGCAATACCATGATGTCCCGAATAATAAGGCTGTTGCGAGTAACATAAAAATAGATTTCAATCTTCCTTTGCAGGCTAGAAAATATTTGAACGACGCAATACCTAAAGATAAAACAATAAAAAACGCAATAAGTCTAACTAAAATTTCGCCTTCTATAAAATATTTATCACCAATAAAAGCGATTAAAATAACACAAATGATTGCAAATATCACACTTAAAAGTAATAATGCGTTTAGAAATAGTTCTACTTTTGTTTTGGGTTCCTCTTCTAATAAGGAATCATCGTCCTCATAGTTTTCATCATTTTCTAGTTCATCGTATATTTCATCATGAGCATTCAAAAGTTCTCCCTCTTTCCCCGTAAAGGCCTTTTTCAATCGTATAACCATAAGATAATCTTAAAAAAAACTTCATACAAGAGTCTTTAGTCACAAGGTTATGAGTGGAAGTGAATAAACAGAATGAATCGCACAAAACAGTGATAAGTTACTTATAGGATGAAAAGGTAGAAGAAGTAATCCAGCATAGATAGAGAACGGATGTTTAAAAGAATAGATTTTCGTACATAAATTTATAATACGTGTACAATAAATGCAAAAAGGAGGAATAGCTGTGGATAAAATAAAAGTAGGCGATACATTCACAATTAGTGATGATATGACAGAAGAACAGGAAATGGAAGTGATGGCAATCATGACTGTAGAAGATACTGATTATGTGGCAGTATCTTTTGTGGAAGATTTAACGGGAGAGGAAAATGATGATATTGATATTTTCTTTATGAAAATTGACGACGATGGCGATTTAGATCAACTTAGTTCGGATGATGAGTTTCAAAAAGTGTCTAAGGCATTTGATGAATTCGTAGATGCAGAAGATGAAGATGATACCGAAGAATAATGAATATTATCTTCTTCATGTGTGGAGCTGTATTGAGGGATTAATCCTATACACAGCTCCTGTTTTTACGTTTTATGTATACACAGAAGGTATATTTACGTCAGGTTTACTGTCATCACGATGAACTTTGTAAATTTCCATTCATATATTATTCATTTTTATTTGTTATCATTTTATTTTAAAAGGAAAATGGTTTGCAATATTTTATGATGCACATAATTTGGTATAGGGCAGAAATTACAAGCAAGAAGGGCAACTTGTAGTAGGAGATGTTGATATGGTAGAGCAACAAAAAGAGAAGCAAAAAAACCTTGGCTTTATTATTTTAATGATTGGTGTATTTATGGCAGCGCTAGATAATGGAATTATTAGTGCTGCATTAACGACGATTAATTCCTCTTTTCATGTATCCGCGACATCGGGCTCATGGGGGATTACGCTTTATACATTAGGATTAGCGGTGACGACGCCTATCGTTGGGAAACTCGCTGACCGTTACGGGAGAAAAAGGTTATATCTTATTGAAATTGCAATATTTACGATTGGGTCACTTGGTGTTGCGCTTAGTACAAACTTTACACTCTTTTTAGCAGCACGTCTTCTTCAGTCATTTGGTGGAGGAGGAATTTTCATTATTGCGAGTTCCCACGTATTAAGTACTGTTAGAAAAGATCGTCAAGGAAGCATGCTCGGTTTATTAGGTGGTATGAATGGGATAGCATCTGTTGTTGGTCCAAATATCGGTAGTTTTTTAATGGATATCACAGGAACTTGGCATTGGCTATTTTTAATCAATGTACCAATTGGGGTTATCCTACTGGTAAGTGGGGCACTTTTACTAAAAGAAACAAAAGAGGAAGTCATGTCGAAAACCGACTATCTCGGTATTACACTTTTATCATTCTTTATTTTAAGTATGATGTTTGCAGTAAACAATCTAGGCACAGGAAATCTACTACAAAGCTTCCTTGATTGGAGTGTACTCGGTTTATTAATATTAGGAATCATATTTTTTGCAACACTTCTATACGTGGAAAAGCGAAATGAAAAATCGAATGTGGATGCGATTTTACCTTATGAACTACTTCGTAAACCAACGTATTCTATGACTTTGATTATGGGATTACTATCCGGAACATTTATTGGTGCAGTGATCTTTATTCCATCATTTGTTGAGCAAATCTTAGGAATACCAGCAGCCAAATCTGGTTATTGGATGACGCCATTAGCTTTAGCATCTGGAATTGGTGCAGGAGGTGGTGGGTATTTTGTTGATAAACAAGGACCTGTAAAAACAATTGTCTTTTCGGGAATGATAGCTATTCTCGGCTTTGGCGGACTCGGGTATTTTGCAGATACAAAATTACTATTTGTTATTTTCTCTGTTTTGGCCGGTATCGGCTTTGGATTTGTGCTCGGTGCACCATTAACAGTGTTAACATCAAACGCGGCTGGAAGACAAAAAGGTTCTGCAATTGGTACACTTTCAGTAGCACGACAAATAGGCTTAACAATTTCACCAACTATTTATGCAACCTTTATTCAAAATGGCTTCGGGAAGCTAGGTGCGCTTATTCCAGAAAAATTACAAGCACATGGAATAAATCCAAATGATATTCCTGCAGGTATGATGGAACAGGTAAGTGGTGGAGGCTATGCTGATATAACAGAAAAAATTAATCAAATCCCAGTCCCAGCAGTACGCGCTGCATTAGAAGAAGCATTTCAACAAGCAGCACATGCAGCATATGGACCAATTTACTATTTTACATCCATCATGGCATTATTCATGATTGTAATCGTGATTAGTTTTCGTAAAAAATACAAAGAGGATGAACTGCTAGAAGCAAGGGAAACGCAGGCATAACATATAGTCTAATATAATTCCTGTAGATAGATTACTTGAAAAAGTGTTCTATTTACAGGTATTTTTTTATATAATATGAAAGCCCTTGCAAAACATGTATATACAAGTTATACTTATTAATATAAACTTGTATATACAAGTAAGGGGAAAAATAAATAAACAAAGTTAAAAGGGAGGGTTTACGATGGTTAATAAAATTAGTAAAATCTATGCACCATTAACAGGAAAAGTATTACCATTGGAACAAGTTCCTGATCCAACATTTTCTCAAAAAATGATGGGGGATGGATTGGCAATTGAACCTACAGATGGAAAGGTTGTTGCGCCAGTTGATGGAAAGGTATTACAAGTATTTCCAACTAAGCACGCTATCGGTCTACAAAGTGAGTCAGGTGCTGAAATACTGATTCATATTGGATTAGATACGGTGAATTTACAAGGAAAAGGGTTCGAAGTTCATGTTGAGCAAGGGGACAAAATTCGTGTTGGCGATCCTTTAGTAACATTTGATTTAAATTTCGTTCGTACTCATGCTATGAGTCCGATTACTCCTATTGTGATTACGAATGGAGATTCGTTAGTAATTTCAAAAAAAACAAGTGAACTGCATGCACAAGCTGGGGAAAGTAATATATTTGAAGTGCGTCCAATTGGAGCTAATAATTCAGAACAACATGCGAAAACTACGAAACAAGTAGAAACAGAATCTAATAAAAAAGAAGCAAAATATACGAAAGAGGCGAAAGAAATTGTCACGGCATTGGGTGGCATTGACAATATTCAAGCTGCCACGCATTGTGTGACTAGATTACGATTTGCACTTGTTGATGAGAAAAAGGTAAAAAAGGATATATTAGAAGATATATCACTTGTGAAAGGTTCTTTTTCAGCGAATGGTCAGTTCCAAGTTGTAATTGGCCAAGGAACAGTTGATAAAGTATACGCTGCTATGGTCGAAGAAACAGGAATTGGCGAGGCAACGAAAGATGAGGTAAAAGCTGCTGTAGGTAAAAAGCAGAATCCGTTGCAACGTGGAATTAAAGTTTTGGCAGATATTTTTATTCCTATTTTACCAGCAATTGTGACAGCTGGTTTGCTCATGGGATTAAATAATATTTTAGCAAATGGTGGTATTTTTGGTGAACAATCTGTAATTGAGATGTATCCA
Source organism: Paracerasibacillus soli (assembly GCF_042432965.1). Classification (NCBI taxonomy): domain Bacteria; kingdom Bacillati; phylum Bacillota; class Bacilli; order Caryophanales; family Bacillaceae; genus Paracerasibacillus; species Paracerasibacillus soli. Next base: position 4,265 of record NZ_JBHLWL010000022.1, read on the forward strand.
CAATGGGAAGGTATTGCAGATATGATAAATATTATCGCCAATACTGCATTTACCTTTTTGCCTGCATTAATAGGTTGGTCCGCTGTTAAACGGTTTGGTGGGAACGAATTATTAGGTGTTGTACTTGGACTTATTTTAGTTCATCCGGATTTATTAAATGCTTGGGCATATGGCGATGCCTTAAAAGAAGGAACAATTCCGACTTGGAATTTGTTTGGTTTGGAAATTAATAAAATAGGATACCAGGGGCAAGTGTTACCGGTATTATTCGCTTCATGGCTTCTAGCAAAAACGGAAATATTTCTTAAAAAGCGGGTAATGGATTCCTTACAATTATTAGTCGTTGCACCAATTGCATTACTCGTTACTGGTTTTCTTACGTTCACAATTATTGGACCTATCACATTTACAATTGGAAACTGGATTACGGATGGGTTAGTTGCTGTCTTTGATCAATTTGCAATTGTTGGTGGGCTTGTTTACGGAGCTATTTATGCGCCTCTCGTTATTACAGGAATGCACCATACATTCTTAGCAGTGGATTTACAATTAATTGGTAGTACCGGCTCAACATTTTTATGGCCAATTCTTGCATTATCAAACATTGCCCAAGGTTCAGCGGCATTTGCGATGATGCTAGTAGCTAGAGATGAAAAATTAAAAGGCTTAGCTGGAACTTCAGGAATATCTGCCTGGTTAGGTATTACAGAACCAGCATTATTCGGGGTGAATTTACGCTTTAGATATCCATTTTTTGCAGCGATTATCGGTTCAGCAATTGCGGGTGCCTTTATTACGATGCAACACGTATTAGCATCTTCAGTTGGCGTCGGTGGTGTTCCAGGAATCTTTTCAATTATACCAGACGGGTGGGTATCCTTTATCATTGGGATGGCCATTGTAATTGTTGTGCCATTTGTCATCACATTTATGATTGCAAAACGGAAGTATCGTACGGATTAATTAGTCAGAAGAGGTGTTTTAACAATGAAAGAAGCATGGTGGAAAAAAGCAGTAGTGTATCAAATTTATCCCAAAAGTTTCTATGATACAACTGGTAATGGTTTTGGTGACCTACAAGGGATTATCAAAAAATTAGATTATATAAAGGAGTTAGGGGTCGATGTCATTTGGTTGACCCCTATCTATCAATCACCGCAACATGATAATGGATATGATATTAGTAATTATTTTGCCATTGATGAATCATATGGAACGATGGAAGATTTTGAGCAACTACTTCATGAGACCCATCAAAGAGATATGAAATTAATAATGGATCTTGTGATTAACCATACTTCGACAGAGCATGAGTGGTTTAAAGAAGCATCACGTTCTAAGGATAGTCCATATCGGGATTTTTATATTTGGCATGATGGAATAAATGGTGATCTACCAAATAATTGGCAGTCGAAATTTGGTGGATCTGCATGGGAATATGATAAAAAAACGGAACAATACTATCTACATCTATTTGATAGAACACAAGCGGATTTAAATTGGGAAAATGAAACATTACGCAGAAAATTATATGACATGATGCGGTTTTGGGCTGAAAAAGGGATTGATGGTTTCCGTTTAGATGTTATTAACCTCATTTCTAAAAATCAACAGTTTCCCAATGACGAATCAGGAGATGGAAGAAAGTTTTATACGGACGGACCGAGAATTCATGAATTTTTACATGAATTAAACGAAAAAGTTTTTGCACCATATCATATGATGACGGTTGGGGAGATGTCTTCTACGTCTCTAAATCAATGCGTGCTATACACGAATCCGGAAAGAAAAGAATTGGATATGACTTTCCAGTTCCATCATTTAAAAGTTGATTACCTCGATGGAGAAAAGTGGACGAAAGCATCGTTTGATTTTCTTGAGTTAAAACAAATTTTGTCGGATTGGCAAGTTGGGATGAATAAAGGAAATGGTTGGAATGCACTATTTTGGTGCAATCATGATCAACCACGTGTTGTATCTCGGTTTGGTGATGATGAAAAATATCATAAAGAGTCCGCAAAAATGCTTGCAACAACTTTACACATGATGCAAGGAACACCATATATTTATCAAGGTGAAGAATTTGGCATGACAGACCCTGGTTTTGAATCGATTGATGATTATCGTGATGTAGAATCGTTGAATGCATATAAAATGATGTTAAAAAAAGGCAAATCGGAATCAGATGTGATGAAAATTCTTAAACAAAAATCACGTGATAATGCAAGAACACCAATGCAATGGTCGGCAAATAAAAATGCTGGATACACAAAAGGAAAACCTTGGATTCCAGTAGCGGATAATTATAAAGAAATTAATGCAGAAAATGCGATGAATGATTTAAACTCAATTTTTTATCATTACAAACAATTAATCGCACTACGCAAAAAACATGATGTCATCACATATGGAGATTATGAACTCTTGCTCGCTGATAATCCACATATTTTTGCATATAGACGCCAATGGAACGGAGAAACATTACTTGTCATCAGCAATTTCTACGAAGAAAATGTAAGCACACAATTTGATTTGGAAAAAGGAAAAAAAGCTAATATCCTACTCTCAAATTATCCAGACTCCAGTCACACGATAAAACAAATAACATTGCGCCCATACGAATCCATTGTGTATCATATAAAGTAGAAACATTGGTGAAACATGGGGACGGTTCTCGTGTTTCACGAAAGTGCGTGAAACATAGGGATGGTTCTCGTGCCTCAATGAAACGGGAGGACCGTCCCTGTGCTTCAAATATGCGATATATAATGAGGTATAATCATGCAAAAATATTTAACGATATATCATGAGCTTGTAAATAGAATTGAAACAGACTATTGGCCGGAATCAACGATGTTACCATCTGAAAATGAATTGGCAACTAAATATGATACTTCACGGGAAACAATTCGGAAATCCCTTGATCTACTTGTACAGAACGGATATATCCAAAAAATCCGTGGCAAAGGTTCCGTTGTAATTAGTAAAGCGAAATTTAACTTTCCTGTTTCAGGTATTGTTAGTTTTAAAGAATTAGCAAGTGAAATGCAGGAGCCTGTTAAAACGCTCGTAAAAGAATTGGCTTTAATGGAACCAGAAGAATCTGTGCAAAAGGATTTAGAAATAAGCGCGAAAGAAAAGGTTTGGAAAGTTGTTCGAGTAAGGGAAATCTCTGGAGAAAAAATTATATTAGATAAAGATTATTTTAATCCCCATTATGTACCTGATTTAACAACGGAAATTGCAGCAGACTCCATATACGATTACTTAGAGCATGAACTTGGATTAAAAATTAGCTTCGCTAGAAAAGAGATTGTCGTCGAGCAACCGACAGAAGCGGATAGAAAATATTTGGATTTAAACGGATTCTCCAACGTTGTAGTTATTAAAAGTAAGGTCTATTTGGAAGATACGAGTTTATTTCAATATACCGAGTCACGGCACCGCCCCGATAAATTTCGTTTCGTTGAATTTGCAAGAAGAGTGCATAATTGAAAACATTGGAGACTTATTAAACGGGGGTCAGACCCCCGTTTTTTGTTTTTCCTCCATCTTTTCCTTCTATTAAAGAAATTTCTAATAAGGATTGTAATTTTAATAAACTATGGTAGAATCTTGTTAAATCATGTTACATTTTCTTGGATATCATGTGAAGTGATTCACATTAAGGGATTCAATGCAATGCAGCAGGAACAAGTCCTGAACATAATGGTTAAAAATAGGCGTAAATATAAACAAAGCCGATCATTTTTATAAATTAGTAAATTAACTTGGAACCGATTACATCTAATTTATTAGTTTACTAGTCTATGAAAGTCAAACTTATACAGCAGGTTTGAATAAGTAAGAATCAGAATCAAAATGAATATGTCATCTTTAAAAAAGTAAATGTTCTTTACGGGGTAATGGGTTACTTTGGAAGTTATTGCTTCCATTTAACATACATCATTTAAAAGGGGAGAGAAAAGCAATGAGCAAAAAAGGTATGTGGTCATTAAAATTGTCCACGGCAGCAATTGTACTCATTCCAGTAGCTATTGGGATAAACTACTTAGGTAAATTATTTGCTGGATTACTGAAACTACCACTGTGGCTTGATGCAATTGGCACAGTTCTAGCAAGTATGTTAGCAGGACCAATAATTGGAGCGGCATCTGGTATTATTAATAATCTTATTTATGGTTTTACAGTTGATCCAATTTCAACCGTTTATGCAATTACAAGCGGTGTTATCGGTCTTGGTGTTGGTATCATGGCATATAAGGGTTGGATTCAAAATATTGGAAAGGCGATTGTAATTGGTCTTGTTGTAGGATTTGTTGCCGCAATAGTTTCCACACCATTAAACATGTGGCTTTGGGAAGGTCAAACAGGAAACGTGTGGGGCGATGCTTTTTATGCCTTTTTATTGACGAAGGATTATCCAGTTTGGTTGGCATCTTTTGGTGATAGTATCATTGTTGATGTACCAGATAAAGTTGCAACAGTTATTATCAGTTTCCTAATCTTTAAAGGATTACCGAAGTCATTAACAAATATTTATCGTAGTGACGATGAAATAGAAGAACTATAAAAATCTTCAGTTGTGGGGACCCGATCCGTTCCACGCATTGAATGAAACAGGAGAACCGTCCCCATGTTTCAAAAATTTAGTTGAGGGTGTCGATTGTTTTGAATATGACTCTTTATGTTGATAAAGAATCGGTTATACATCGAATTGATCCGATTACAAAGTTGCTTTATGTTTTTGTTAGTATTGCGATTACATATATTTTACCGTTACATGGGTTTGTTCTTGGTGTGACTGTAGTTAGTTTATTACTATTAATCATTGGTAAAGTGCTTTGGAAAATACTACCTATCATCGGTATTAGTCTCATTTTGATTATATCGATTATTATTGTTCAAGGTTTCTTTCATCCAGATAACGAAACCATCTTATTTTCAATTGGAAATGTGTCTCTTTATAAGGAAGGGTTTTCTGTTGCTCTTTTATTAACATTACGTGTTTTAAATATGTTAAGTGCATTTGGTGTGCTCATTTTAACGACGAAACCAGATGAGTTAGTGGAACGTCTTATTAAAAAAGGCTTATCACCAAAAATAGGTCATGTGCTCTTATCCATTTTCCAACTTATCCCACAAATGCAAGCAACTATGGGGAAAATTACAGATGCCCAACGTTCAAGAGGGATGGAAACGGAAGGGAATTTAGTCATACGCATGAAAGCATTTTTCCCTTTAATCGGTCCTGTTGTACTGAATTCTCTAAACGATACGCGAGAACGTGCAATTGCACTGGAAATGCGTGGCTTTAACTTGAAAGGAAAAAAGACATTTTTAAATAAGTCACGCACTTATCGTTATCAAAGTGCCATGCAAGGATTTTTATGCATCGTTTTGATAAGTACAATATTATGGAGGATTTTTCAATGAGTATGATACAAGTAGAAGGTTTAAAATACAGATACCCTGATACAGATAAACTCGCAATCCATGATGTTTCATTTACGATTGAAAAGGGAGAATTCATTGGAATTATTGGTAGAAATACTGCGGGTAAGTCTACACTTTGTTATGCTTTATCTGGACTTGTTCCACATTTTTTTAAAGGAGCTTATGGTGGAAAAGTAATAATTGATGGGGTAGAAGTTAGACAATCTGATATGAATGAAGTCGTGAAAAAAATAGGACTCGTTTTTGATAATCCATTTTCGCAAATGACCGGTTCAAAATATACAGTGTTTGATGAAATTGCCTTTGGACTCGAAAATCTGGGCATTGATCGTGGGGAAATGGTAGCACGTATTGAAAGAAGTCTAGAATTGCTTGAGATTACAAACATTAGAGAAAAAAATCCCTTTGATTTGTCAGGAGGGCAAATGCAACGAGTAGCAATTGCAAGTGTTGTTGCGATGAAACCAACTATATTAATCTTGGATGAGCCAACGTCACAGCTTGATCCCCAAGGCTCTGATGAAGTGTTTAAAGTAGTCGAAAATCTTGCGAAAGAAGGAATTACGATTATGATGGCTGAACAAAAGATGGAAAAACTCGCGCAATATGCTGATAGAGTTCTCCTCTTAGATGATGGGAAATTAATAGATTTTGCTACACCAGAAAAAATCTTTTCGAGAGATGATTTATATGAACGTGGAGTAGAAGCACCAGTCGTAACAAACGTAGCAAAAGCACTCGGAATATATGATCAAAAAACGGGACTATATCCTGCAACATTGCAACAATTGAAAGCGAATCAATTGGCTACAAAAACTGTCCTTCGAAAGTTAGGTGGTCATGGTGAGTGAAATTCGCATACAAAACATAAAATTTTCATATACAGAACATGCGGAAGTATTAAAAGGACTCCAATTCATCTTAAAAGAACAATCAACCGCTATTATCGGGCAAAACGGTGCAGGAAAGACAACGTTCGTAAAATTATTAAAAGGGTTAATACGACCGTCAAGTGGGGATATTTTTTTAAATGATAAAAATTTAAGAGAATATACTGCCTCCGAGTTAGCACGTCATATTGGGCTTGTCTTTCAAAATCCAAATGACCAGATTTTTAAAAATAACGTGTTAGATGAAGTGATGTTTGGGCCGCTCCATATTGCTCAAGATAAAAATGAAGCAAAACGGTCTGCTCTTGATGCACTTAAAATGGTGGGGCTTGAAACATATGCTCATAAAAACCCTTATGACTTAAGTTTAGCTGAACGAAAAATGATTGCAATTGCTTCTATATTAGCAATGGATACAAAGGTTATTATTTTTGACGAACCGACTATGGGGCAAGATTATGTTGGAAAGCAGCGAATCAAGGAAATTATTTGGAGTTTAAGAAGACGAGGCAAGCTAGTCATTTGTATTTTACACGATATGGACTTTGCTGCTGAAGTATTTGAACGTACGATTGTATTTAATGAAGGCAACATTTTATTAGATGGTACCCCAGCAACAGTTTTTACTAATAAAGAAATGCTAGAAAAGGCCAATTTGGCACAACCATATGTCATACAAGTAGCGAATCAATTAGAAGTAGAAGGAACACATTTAACGGTCGAACAGTTAATTGAAGGGGTCAGACCCCAATAAAAAAGCGGATGCTGCCCACATCCGCTTTTTTATATTTTCTATTTTAACAATACCCCAAAGTTCAATATGAATTTACATGGACTACGCAACTTCTACATCTGTTTCAATCTTTTCTATCCTGTTCTTTTTAGCCTTGATAAAGATTGCAATCGTTAATGCAACCGTCAAAATGATACCAAGAATAAAGGATAGTTTTAAATCTAAATTGAATCCTATCTTTTGATTTAAAATATAAACAAAAACCATATACGTAATAAAGAATCCAGGGACTAACGAGATAAAATAGTTTTTCCCTTTTACATATAGGTACACCGTGGCAATCCATAGTGCAATTGCTGCTGTTGCTTGGTTTGCCCAAGAGAAGTAGCGCCATAAAATATTGAAATCAATTTGCGTTAAAACTGCTGAAATTACAAATAAAGGTATCGCAATCGATAAGCGTCTTGCTAATTTCTTCTGATCAATTTTCAAGTAATCTGCAATAATGGAACGCGCCGCACGAAATGCTGTATCACCAGAAGTAATCGGAAGGACAATTGCACCTAATACAGCAATCGTTCCACCAACTGCCCCAAGTAAAGTTTTTGAAACATCATTTACAACTGCTGATGGTGTACCATTTGCAATCATTTCACTCAATGTTTGGCCATCAAGTAAGCTCATAGCTGCTGCAGCCCAAATCATCGCAATAATTCCTTCTGCAATCATCATGCCATAGAAAACATAACGACCTTGTGATTCTTTTTGAGTCGTTCGCGAAATAATTGGTGACTGTGTTGCATGGAAACCTGATAAAGCACCACATGTAATGGTAAAGAACAAAATTGGAAAAACCGGTACATTGTCTGGATGTAAATTTTTCAATGTCATTTCTGGAATTGTGTAATCTGAAAATAATAACGCAACCCCAACGCCTAATGTTCCTAAAAGAAGGATTGCCCCAAAGAACGGGTAGAATCTCCCAATTATTTTATCTATCGGTAAAATTGTGGAAAGGAAATAATAGACAAATATAATTCCTATTAATATACCTAATGTTAGTTTTCCATTTAATAGTATTTCTAGTAATGAAGCTGGAGTTGTTACGAAAACGGTTCCAACTAAAAGTAATAACAATAACGCAAAGATATTTACAATATGTTTTGAAAAGTTACCTAAGAATTTTCCGGCTAATTCTGGAATATGTGCTCCTTTATTGCGAATAGAAATCATTCCAGTCAAATAATCATGTACAGCTCCGGCAAAAATAGATCCTATTACAATCCATAAAAAAGCGACTGGTCCAAACAAAGCACCCATAATCGGCCCAAAGATTGGTCCAGTTCCAGCAATATTTAATAGCTGGATGAGTGCATTTTTTTGTTTCCCCATTGGCACGTAGTCAATGCCATCAGCATTTGCATATGCGGGAGTCTTACGTGCATCAGTTGGATCAAATATCTTTTCTACAAATTTACCATAAGTGAAATAAGCTACAACTAATAGCCCAATGCAAACTAAAAATGTTATCATTTCTGTCACTCCTTATTTAGAATACAAAGCGCTATCATTTTTTTATAAAAAATAAACTCTTAAACTATAATTGCTACATGTATTGAAATAGTGCTTTCTTATATTTCGACATATTTTCGACACAATTTATATTATCATTTATTTTCAGGAATGGCAATGGAAAGTTTTGAAAACTGTCATAAAAATGGTAGTAATTGTAAAGTGAGCTTCATTAGTTCGTATGGGACTTTTATCGCATGCTACAAGATATTCAAGTAATCACGGGAGGATTAAAAGAATGATAGGAAACTAAAAATCAGCAAATATTCGATTTGTTCAAGTTTAAGAGACATATGTGTGAAAGGCGCATTGCAACCTTATCCTTTATTCTCTTCAATTTAGATAGAGATTTGTGGCACCCCTTGGTATTGAAATTTTCTTATCAAACTATTTTTTCCTAGAATCCTACTAAAATCACAATTCAACGCATATATTTTAATAGCATTTAAAAAAACAGCACATTTAGGATAAATCAAAATGGATCTGTAATTGACGATTAAAAGGGGATGTGATGCTATTTATTACAATTTGTTTTTCATAATAGCGCCAACTAGCAAAAACACGATTTATTTCGTTCACCTTAGTAGGGCGAAAGTGTGAAAAATTCACATGGAAGTTTCACGGTTAATCAAGCAATTAATATAACCATAAAGGGGATGGTTAAAAATGATGAACACGCAGTTAACAATTGTTTCGATGATTGAACGTGCTGAAAAATACTTTTCAAAAAAAGAAGTAATTTCTAGAACACATCGTGGTGTCCACCATTTTACCTATCAAGAAATTGGAAAACGAACTAGATCGCTTGCAAGTGCGCTAGAAAAATTAGGAGTCAAAAAGGGGGACCGGGTAGGCACACTTGCTTGGAATCACCATCGCCACTTAGAAGCTTATTTTGCAATTCCCGCAATGGGTGCTGTTTTGCATACGATTAATATTCGTTTATCTGCTGAACACTTGCGCTACATTATCAATCATGCCGAAGATGAGGTTTTACTTATTGATATAGATTTATTGCCACTGATAGAAAATATCAAGGATGAATTGACAACAGTGAAAGCTTTTATTGTGATGTCCGATGAAGCTGAAGTTCCTGACTCCAGTCTTCAACCGCTATATTCTTACGAAGCCTTATTGGCAGAAGGAGATGAAAACTTTCAATTTGCAACAGATATTGTTGAGGAAGACGCTGCAGGCATGTGCTACACATCAGCGACGACTGGTAAACCGAAAGGAGTCGTTTACTCTCATCGAGGCATTGTCCTTCATAGTATGGCTTTAAGTATGGCAGACTCAGCAGCACTTTCGGAATCAGATATTGCCATGCCTGTCGTACCAATGTTTCACGTGAATGCTTGGGGAGTACCTTTTGCTGCAACTTGGCTAGGAACTACACAAGTCCTACCTGGGCCTATGATGACACCAAAAGTCATTGCCGAACTTATTGAAACATATCAAGTAACAATAACTGCAGGTGTTCCTACAATTTGGCTAGGTTTATTACACGAACTAGAAAAAGGAAACTATAACATGAAAAGTTTACGTGCCATTTTATGTGGTGGATCTGCAGCACCGAAAGGAATGATTCGCGCATTTGAATCAGACTTCGGCATTCCGTTTATACATGCTTATGGTATGACGGAAACAACACCATTAGTGACCCTCGCACGACTGAAAAGTTATCAAACTAATTTACCAGAAGAAGATAGATTAAATATTCGTGCTACGCAAGGTTTAGTTGTACCAGGCTTGGAAGTGAAAGTAATTAATGAAAATGGTGAAGTAAAACCAGATGGGAAGGAAATGGGAGAGTTACTAGTTAGAGGTCCATGGATTGCAGATGAATATTATCGAGACGAACGAAGTAAAGAAGCATTCCAAGATGGATGGTTATATACTGGAGATGTCGTCACTATCGATGAAGAAGGAAATATTAACATGATAGATAGAACAAAAGATTTAATTAAAAGTGGTGGAGAATGGATTTCCTCTGTTGATTTAGAAAATGCATTAATGGCGCATGAAGCTATTTTTGAAGCAGCAATAGTCTCCATACCAGATCCAAAATGGCAAGAACGTCCAGTAGCATGTGTTGTTTTAAAGGAAGGGAAAACTTTGAGCGAAGAAGAAGTACTAGCTTTTTTAAAGCCTCAATTTGCGAAATGGTGGTTGCCGGATAAAGTAATCTTTATGGATGAAATCCCAAAAACCTCGGTTGGAAAGTTTTTAAAGCGAGCATTAAGAGATAAGGTTAGGGAAAATAACTAACGAGAGGCAACGTTGCTTTCCTATTTTTACCTTGATTTCATTGGCATAAGATGCTTGACTACTATGTATGTGGAAATGGATCCATATACATGACATTTGTCATACCTAAACCTTGACGTTTGTGTCTACAAATGTGAAAGAAAACTTCCTATGATAGAGATAGTTCAACTAGTCCGGTAATAATGACACATTGAAATGCGGTGTTATATATATGATACGCATGAAAGTGAAACTGTCTTATTATCCCTACTGAACACTATCTTATTTTTGGGAGGAAACGATGAGTAGACAAAAACAAGCGCAATTACGAAAAAGTGTTATGCCGTATGCAAAATCAAATACAAAAGCTAGTATTATTCAGCTTATCAACACAATGCTGCCATTTTTCGTGTTATGGTATCTGGCTTATCAAAGCCTAGCTGTGTCCATATGGTTAACGTTAGCACTCGCTGTCGTGGCATCAGGATTTGTCATTCGCATTTTTATTATCTTCCACGACTGTACACATATGTCTTTTTTTAATAATGGTAAAGCAAATCGAATTGTAGGTACAATAACCGGCATCATTACTTTATTTGCATTTGAAAAATGGAAGCGAAATCACGCAATCCATCACGCGACAAGTAGTAATTTGGATAAACGCGGTACAGGAGATGTGTGGGTCATGACGGTAGAGGAGTATATTGGCGCATCATTTTGGCTTAAAATTGCTTACCGGCTTTACCGCAATCCGATTATCATGTTTGGTTTTGGTCCATTGTATTTATTTTTAATCTCGAATCGGTTTAATCGAAAAGGAGCAAGAAGGAAGGAACGATTAAACACGTATCTTATCAATCTTTCTATTATCGTTATTTATGCGTTACTCATTTGGGCAATTGGTTGGCAAGCATTTTTAATTGTGCAAGTACCAATCCTCTTTATATCTGGTTCATTAGGTATTTGGTTATTTTACGTTCAGCATCAATTCGAAGATTCCTATTTTGAAAATGAATCGGAATGGGATTACGTGAAGGCTGCTGTTGATGGTAGTTCTTATTATAAGCTACCTAAAATCATACAATGGTTGACAGGAAATATAGGTTTTCATCATGTGCATCATTTAGCGCCACGTGTTCCAAACTATAATTTGGAAAAAGCCCATGAATCGACACCACCGTTACAAAAGGCTACAACGATTACGTTAGCCTCCAGTTTAAAGTCAATTCGATTTCGATTATATGATGAAGATAACAAAAACTTTATCAGTTTTAAAGAAGTGAAGGAACTCATGAAGAAAAGGAAAACATCCATAAACTTAAAATCAACGAGCATTCAAAAATAATAAAAATCCCTTGGCAAAAGGGTACGGAAGGCAAAACATCGTGTTTTGCCTTTTTTCAAACTTGGGAGTATTACGAAATTCTGGCAAATACTTATCAATCTACGTATACTTAAACAAAACATAAAGAAAAAGGGAGGTTTTCAATTGCGGAATTGGTATCATATATTTCCAAAAAATACAGGATTAAGCTTGTATGCCTGGATTATATTTTGTATCCTTCCTTTTTATTTTATCTTCCGATCATCATCGCCATTAGAAGTTGTGTTTGGAATGATGATGATTGTGCTATTTTTTGTGACTTACCGACTTTCTTTTATTAAAAGAGGATGGACGGTGTACGTATCCGTAGGCATAGAGATGGCAATAAGCATCGGGATGACCCTGTACTTCGGTTACGTTTATTTTTCGTTGTTTTTAGCCTTTTTTATCGGGAATATCCAACATAGGAGTGGCTTTATCACGATATATATTGTTCATCTGGTGACAACTATTGCCGCAGTAACTGCAGGCTTCTTTATTCAAAGCGAGATTTTTGTCACACAGTTACCATTTATTATGATAACTGTAATTGGCGTTATTCTCATTCCAGTTAATTTACATGATCGGAATAAACGCGAGCAATTAGAAAATCAATTGGAGAATGCAAATAAAAAGATTTCACAATTAATAGTGATTGAAGAGCGGGAGCGGATTGCTAGGGATCTACATGATACGTTAGGACAGAAACTATCACTCATTGGATTAAAAAGCGACTTGGCCGGAAAATTATTGGAAAGAAATGTGGATGCGGCTAAAAATGAAATTCAAGATATTCATCAAACTGCAAGAACTGCTTTAAAAGAAGTACGGGATATGGTGTCAGATATGCGGAGTGCGAAATTGGCAGATGAAATCGTTCGTGTTCGTCAAGTGATTAGAGCTGCTGAGATGGACTTTCAATTGATTGGTAATCCAAACTTAAGTGACACTACGCCAATGGTAGAAAATGTGCTAAGTATGTGTTTGAAAGAAGCGGTAACGAATATTGTGAAGCATAGTAATGCGACCGTGTGTCGAGTGGTGATCAAACAAATACCAGATAAAATCATGCTGAACGTTTGTGATAACGGAAAAGGGACATCAGAAAAAATTAATTTATTTTCGGGAAATGGTATCCGTGGAATTAAAGAAAGATTAGAATTTGTTAATGGGAAATTGAAAATTGATGTTGAAAAAGGAACGACACTTCGTATTCAAGTACCGAATGTATTAAAGGGGAATCCACCCTTAACAGGGCAAGCCCCATCAGTAAGGGAGGTAAAAAGGTGATTCGTATTGTAATTGCTGAAGATCAAGGACTGTTACTTGGCGCACTCGGTTCACTGCTCGACTTAGAACCGGATATGAAAGTAGTTGGAAAAGCTAAAAACGGAGAAGAATCATTGGCCCTCGTGAAGCAACACAATCCAGATGTTTGTGTGATGGATATTGAGATGCCGATAAAAAGTGGCTTAGATGCTGCCGAGGAATTGAAGGATCATCCGTGTAAGATTATCATTTTAACGACCTTTGCCCGTGCGGGATATTTCGAGCGCGCACGAAAAGCAAATGTGAGTGGCTATTTGTTAAAGGATAGTCCGAGTGAAGAACTAGCTAACTCTATTCGCGTAATTATGGATGGTCGCCGCGTGTACGCCCCGGAATTAGTAGACTTAGCATACAATGATGAAAATCCATTAACTGAACGTGAAGAACAGGTTATTAAATTAATTGCAGAAGGAAAAAACACAAAGGAAATAGCCAATCAACTTTTCATCACAAATGGAACCGTACGTAATTATGTTTCTGTCATTCTCGATAAATTAGAAGTGAGTAATCGAATTGAAGCAATCTCCCGATTTAAAGAGAAAGGTTGGTTTAGATAGCGTGTATAGCTGCTTTGGTGATAGTTCAGATTCATAATATTAAATCCGAACTGCTTTTTTACCTTCTCAGTAGTTTCGATATTTTAAACGGGTGTTTTGTATTAAAACTATTCGGAAATCTTATAGAAGGATAAGGAAATACCATTAGCGGGATCATGGATTGAAAGCTAAGCAGTCATTACATAAGAAATGTTGCGGGAGTAGTACATTGCGGAGAGCAATTGTTTAATTGACAACTAGCTCTTTGTTTTTCAAAAGGTAATATGCTAAATGAAGTATTGGAATCCTTATTCTTTTTATTTTATAGTCGATTCAGAATATTTGTGTTAGAATTAGATTAGAATGTGTGAAAGAGGTATTGTTACATGAGCGGAATTGTTTATTGTGTGGAGAATATTGTTGTTTCCATGAAGAAACCTCTTTTAGTTTACGAATAAATTTATGTACGAATGGTCGGATGTAATCGAAGGAAAGTCATATTGAATTGTGAGGGGATGAAAGTAAATGGCAACTGTAAAAAATAAAGGACATATTTCGGAATGGATCAAGGCACTTTTCATTGCAATTATATTAACTTTTATTATTCGTACATTTTTCTTTACGCCAGTAATAGTGAATGGTTATTCTATGGAGCCAACTTTACATGAAGAAGAGCGTATAATTGTATCTAAAATAGGTGAACCGAAAAGATTTGATATTATTGTATTTCATGCAACGGATAAAAAGGATTATGTTAAACGTGTAATTGGACTACCAGGTGACCGTGTTGAGTATAAGGATGATATTTTATACATAAATGGAGAACCCTACGAAGAACCGTATTTGGATGAATTTAAACAAAAGGTAATCGATAAACCATTAACTCATTCATTTACATTAGAACAGACTCCAGTTGGAAGTGAAGTAGTCCCAGAAGGCCATCTATTTGTTTTGGGAGATAATAGAAGAGGTAGTGAAGATAGTAGACACATTGGAGCAATCCCAATGGAAAAAGTAGTAGGAACAACACGAATTGTTTACTATCCTTTTAAAGATATGAAAATACTTGGGAAGTAACAAATCGACCTTATGATATTGGCTAACACTACGTTTGTAGTAAAAGAAAAAAGTAATAAATAAATATAATCTTTGGCTTATGGCTCGGTTCCTAATGAACTGAGTTATTTTTTTGTAATAAAATAACACGAAAATGTACCAGGATAATCTATTAGATTGTAATGGTGTTTTATTTTAGGTAGTAGGGATTTTACTGGTGAATTAGAAGCAATGTACTGTGAGGGACTATGCAAAAATTGTTAGCATTGGAGCTAAAATAAGAAGTACAGTAGTTAGAAAGACTGGTTTCCTTATTGTTGCTAAACAAGATATATCATTAGTTGATAAAAGAGGTGAGATTGCAGAAGAAGTAAAAGTTGGGGAATCTATTGAGCAAGGTTATGAGATTGAAATTATAAATGAAAGAAAAGTTTTTTATTGCAATAAATGGTTACAAATTAAGCTGACCGAAACAATAGTCAGAACGGTATCGGCCAGCTCCCATTACGTATGTAATTAAGGATTTAAATTGTTATAAGGACTTCCATCCGGATTTGAACGATAGTGGCCTTTTACTGGTGTCCCATCTGATCTAGGATATGGTTCACCGTAATGTATTCCAGGAGAATCATCCCCGTATTCATCATAAGTTTCATAGCTATCATATTCTTGATCCACACTACTACCATCAAAAATGACACTAAACAAAATAGTAACACCAATGATCCCAATGATAATAATGGGAGTAAAAAACATCCCTGTCATTAATATGGAGTCTTCCTTTTCTTCATGATTTGGAAACAACTTTTTAATACCTTCTACTAAAACATAAATTATTCCGATTATAACTAATCCACCAATAAAAAAGCCAATATACATTAATACTTGTATAATACCATTAAGCATTCTATTGCACCTTTCATTTATATTAAATTTATATAAGATAATTGACCATTAATTATATTACCAAATCTTTCCTGGATTTTCTATAAAATTAAAAATGGTGTGTGATATGGTTGTTCAAATTGCATTAAATTGCGAGAATGCAAAATATGATGTACCAGCCATGCTCAAACAATCTTCCATATTGAAGGATAAACTGAAATTCCAACCATTACCTAATTGAATTATTGTCTTATCCTTTATAAAATAAGTAATTCTAGTAAAATAGAACTATATACTTTATTTTATCTTTTTTGAACAGATGCAGGAGGATGCACCATGTCACAACAACAAACATATTTTTATAAATTTCTAGAACCGTTGTCAAAGGAATTAGCATACGTTGCTAGGGAACTTGAAAATAGTATTTTCACAAGCCCACGGACGATGCTGACACATGCGCGTACATTTATTGAGGCTATTGTTGAGAAGGTATTAGTAATAGAAAAATTACCATTTGAAACGTTCACCTCTTTGGCTGAAAAACTTGATATGCTAGATAACCAAGAATTAATAAGTGATGATGTTCGGAATGCTTTTCACCAAATAAGAATGACTGGAAATAAAGCGGCACATGATGTACGTCAATTTCGTTATTCGGAAGCGCTGCTGTCATGGGAAGCATTACATATGATTGTAAAATGGTATGTCGAAGTGTATGGCCCAATTGATCTAAAAGTACCAGCATACCGTGATCCAGAACCAAGTCAAAACGAAGCCTATGATATGGCGGAGTTACAAGTACGTTTGGAAAACATGGAAAAGCTATTAACAACCTCATTGGAAAATTTCCAGTCAGAGGTGCCTGAACAAAGGGAAGTCGCTGCAACAATAGAAGCGGTGGAAACAGATGATGTTGCGGTAGAAATGCCTGGTATGACAACAATTCGTACAATTTATTATGAGAATGATAAACTAGAAATACCATATTTTCTACGCGATGCATTTTTGCTCCCTCAACGATTTGAAAAGTCAGAGCGGTTCCTAATCCGACTAGGTGGGGAACAGCAAGCCCGTATTATGAGTGAGTTACCAGAAAATCTAGTAGGATTGCACAAATATGTAAAACGATACAATGAGACAAATGATCAAAACTTCTTTTCCGAGTTAAAGGTGTTTATTGAGGAGGAGAAAAAACGTCGGGAAATTTTACTTGAACGACCTGGTGAATTATTTTTCTTTTACAAGGATGATTACATTGTGGTAACGGAAAGATTGTCACAAGTTCCCCTTAGCACGGAGGAATTTACTGGCATACCAAGTTTAATTAGACAATTGAATGAAATCGGCATTGAGTATGTGGGGCAGTTGCCACAGGAGTTGGTTGTCCTTGCGAAATATAAGAATGTAGGGATTGGGACATTGGAGAAGTTGTTTGGGCAGTTGAGGGGGAAGTAGTGCCTTTGAAACACGCTGAGAATCGGCGAAGGGGTTGTCCATTTAACAGGGGCAACCCCGTTCCTATGGGAAAAATAGTTGATTTGCTGTTCATACAT
Source organism: Paracerasibacillus soli (assembly GCF_042432965.1). NCBI lineage: Bacteria > Bacillati > Bacillota > Bacilli > Caryophanales > Bacillaceae > Paracerasibacillus > Paracerasibacillus soli. The sequence continues at coordinate 21,886 of NZ_JBHLWL010000022.1, forward strand.
ATTACGGAGTTTATTGTCATGTTGTAATTGTTTAGTTGCTACATAATTAATTGTTCCCTGTGACTCGGAAAGTTCAATACGCATACCAGGAAATTTTGCGTCAAGTCAATCAATGGTGCTTATTCATTTCGCCTTCTAGATTAATAACTCTTATATCTATATTACTTTCTAAGTCGTTGATTCTAGAACTCCTTCTCTCTTCTAGATTGTTGAAACTCGAATTCATTTTTCCTTCTAAATTATTGATTTGTGCATCCAAGTTAACTTCTATATTGTTGATTTTTGCATCCATTTTACGAAATTCACCCTGTACTAGTTTACTATGCATATTTAATGCGTTTAAAATTTCTTTTAAGTAGTTTTACTCCATTATTTTCCACCCCCATTATATACAATAGCTATTATACAATGATTCAAATTACTGCAAGACGGTAAAAACTCGCTCACTTCAATATATAAGGTCACGCATTTCATTTATCGGCAATTTTCCCAAATCAAAGTAAAATAACTGTTGCTCTTTCTACGTCATCTGTTAAGACAGATGAGTATGAGCGAGTCCTAAATTTATAAGTACTTTTTGGTTGAAATATTTCTCCTGATATAGCTGACGGGATCAATAGATTATTGTAGATTTATTCCGTAATTCCCGTATTTGCTACAATTCCGACCAAACCTACTTCACATATCTCTAACTAATCAATAAAGTAATCCCCAATTCTTTTTCCCAACCATGAATCAATAGTACATTTAGAGCCCTTGGTTTTAGTTCATAGTCACATAGAAACAGTAAGTCGTAACCTTTGGAAATGTAAAAACTACATGAGTAAATTTAAGTAATTGACATGAAGTCAGATGTGTCATGTTTTACAATCTTTTTGAACCGTTATATTTAAAGGAGTGTATGGTAACCTGTTTGGTCAAGCGTGTTAAACATATTAACTACAATTTGTATAGGTGTCAAAATGCTTTCGGAGATGTCAGAATTATTGTAAAATGATATGTGGGTTATAATCCTTAATCAATTCAAAATGTTTGGAGGTTGATATGTATTGGAGCTTATGGAAAAGATAGATAAAAAAGAAGCGAATGACTTTCTTGCCAATTATCTTTTCGGATGCCTAGAAAAAGAAGGTTATATCAAAATAATTTTTTATACAAATGGAAAGATACCTGGTTTCACTAGAAATGTATTGAAGGCACCTTTGCCATTGGTTAAAGGTACTGCAAAAAAAAGATTATGGAAGGTAAATGATGCAATACACTTCCTAGGAATATATGTTAAGGGTTTACTTGAAAAATATAAGGAATTATCGAAGGCGGAGTTTTTCACACAGATTGAAATGGATGAAAATGTTTCAAATGGCCAGAAGTTTACATTGTTTTTCATTATTCATTTCGAAGAATATATGCGTAAAAAGGAGGAAATCAGACAAAATATAATAGCTGGATTACCACCTTTTCAAAATCTTGTAAACGTTACACTTTCTGATAAATTAAAGGCCCATTCAACCATCTATCAAAAAGAAATTAAAAGTAAAATTGATAAAATATTTGATTCATTCTACGAAGATTCGGTAAAGATGAAAAAGAAACCAAATCAAACATTAAAAGAAGTGTTAGAAAACGAAGCCTTACCTAAACCAATTGAAGGATATTATTTAAAAGCATTTTATCAGTTTTTAGATGAATTAAAGGGTTGGAATGTAGAGGAACTTGGCAGTTTAAAGAGTCTTGTAATATTTGATCTTATTAACATTATAAATCGCCGTCAGACAGAGTTTTTTGATAGCGTTGGTGTATTGAAAAAGGATTTTCAGCTTGAGGTAAATAAAGTAAATAATAGATTGGTGAAAACAGTAAAAGAAACCCATAAAAAAGAAGAAAAAATAAAAAAATTGGAGGAAGAGAAGAATGAATTAGTAGATAACAATAATAGTTTACGAAAGGAAATTGAACAGTCACAAAGAACAATTAGGGAGGTAAGATTGGAAAGAGAAAAATATATAGAACTTATGCATAAGAAACAATCGAATATCAAGGAACTGAAAAATCAATTAAATATGGTGACAAGTGCAAAGGATAGAATTTATAAAAAGCTATTTGAAAGTGAAAATATTTGCCTTTTTACAAAGGTAAGAGATGATTCGCTTTTACATTATTTTACACAGGAACAAATAATTTATTTTAAAGATACCGCTGACTTAAAAAATAACATAACCCCAAGGATACAAAGTAAAATTTGCTTTTTGAACCTTGATGGAATTATGATAAGAGATTCGTTTAAATTAGAAGAACAATTTCAACAAAAGGGAATTATTTATCGCATAGTCAGTGGTGGTGTAAATAAAAATATAAGGAGTATTGTCTATTATTTGGAGGGGGAATTACGATATGAAGTTAAAACAACGGATTAATCCTGAAATTGTAAGTAAACTAACTGATGCAATTTTTGTAGGAAGATTAGTAAATGAAGATGATATCACAGGAACCCCAATACCTGGTTCTGTCTATTCCATAGATGGCATTTATGAACATGTTCAATTTCATATAAAATGTTTATCGCCTATACCAGATGAAATATCAAGACTTTTTTCGTACCAAAATAAGATAATTACTGGTAGTACTAGAAGTAAAAATAACTTTCGAAAGTTAAGTGCATGGATGAATTATGATACGCTATATCATTTTGAAGTCCAAGATAAGGTTAGGGATTTTCTAGATGATAAATTAATAGCATTTACATTAAGTGTCGCTAACGAAATGCTGTATGTTGAATTATTACAAATAGAGGATATCGAACCAGCAGATAAGTATTTTATGATTCCAGGTCCAGAACTTAAACTAGATGAAAATAAGGCCGATTTTGAATTAAAGTTAGTTAGTGAGTATAAACCATTTACTCTGAGACACTATCCGAATTTATTTGACCTACCTGAATTTATTTACTGTCAAGGAACATTGTACGAAGTCTTTTTAAATGCTACAAATAATACAACCACATATTTACAACAGGAAATGAAAGAGGTTAAATATCAATCCACAGTGGAAGGTATTTTTTTGAATTATGTTGATATGAGAATTGATGATCGATTGTTTTTTATACAGGCAGATAAGATATTAGATATAAAAGATACCTTTAATTCTTATGGAATAAAGTTAGAAGCAGAAAGTATTATGAAAAAAGTGGAAAACAATGGGGGAGATACGGATAGTAAGGGTGTAATTCCTAAAAAGAATACCCAACATGGAAAGTTTTATAACAAATACTCTAAATCCGAAAATAAATTTTTGGAATATTTACTAGAAAATGCAGCATTTCGTGGATTGTATTTTAATAAAGAAGAATTATACTCCTTTCATACTAGTGTAAAAACAAATTTATTAAGTATAATTGGTGGGATGTCTGGAACTGGAAAGTCCCAATTGGCAAAACTATATGGAGAAACAATGGGGTTAGAATTCGGTCGTCAATTACTAATGATTCCTGTCTCGCCATCATACCATGAGCCAAATGACGTATTGGGTTATTTAAATCCAACTAATGGCGTGTACTATGAAAGTGAAACAGGATTAGTAAGCTTGCTCTTAGATGCTGAGAAAAATCAAGATGAGATATATATGATAATTTTTGATGAAATGAACCTTTCCCAGGTAGAACACTGGTTCAGCCCATTTATTTCATTGTTAGAAATAGAAGAGGAAAACAGATATTTACCGTTATTTAATGATAATAGTTACTGTGTGAATAATAAATATAAATCAAAAGTTAAAATAGGTAATAATATTATATTTGTAGGGACAGTAAATTTTGATGAAACAACGAAGGACTTTTCTGATCGGTTATTAGACAGGACAAATGTTATTACACCATTTAAATTAAGTTTTGCCGAGGCGGCAAACATTATCAATATAGAGAAACATGAATCGGATAAATTAAAGACTTTTAAATTTGATGCTCGTACCTATAGAAATGAATTAATGCAAGATGATAAACATTATTTGACAGTACTTTCAAATGAAGAAATTAATATTCTTGATGAATTACATCAGCTAATTCATCACAACAATAAACAAAAAGGGGTTTCCTTCAGAGTGGCAATAGGAATATCGAAATTTTTAGCAAGTATACCAGTAAATAGAAAAGGGGAGCCGTTGATAAATCGCTCACAAGCTTTTGATATGCAAGTAGCCCAAAGAGTGTTAACAAAAATAAAGGGGTTAGAGTCCTATGTTGAACCACTTGTTGGTATATATAGAAATGGGGAATATAAACCGGGTTCTATCAGTGAATTATTTCAATCGGAAGCATCACAAAAAGTATCATCATTTGAACGATCCTTACAATTATTAAATAGTAAAGCAAAAGAGTTGATGTTATATGGTTATGCAAATTAAATTTCAAGATTCGTATACTACTAGGGTGGATAGTGGGATAACTTTGCCGTTTCAATTAAGTCTTATTGTAGGAGAAGGATATAATGAAAAAGAAATTGAAATTACTAATCTAACAACATCTATTTACCGAATACCACAATTTATGTATGAAATCCAAGAATTAAAAAATTTAATGATGAAAATTGACGGAGATATGACCGAACAGGTAGACGTTGTCTGGGGGACTGTTAAAGTAGATGAAGAAGATGAAACTGCATTTGCATGTAAATTTGACAAGAATCATCTTGAAAAACGTTTATTTCCTTTACGTAATGAACTGTATCCATGGCGATGTGGAACCTATCACTTTGAGGTAATCTATAAAGGTAAATGTTATTATGGTGGATTTAAAATTGTTCCAAAAAATGTAGATAGTAAACAATTTGCTAAAATACACGAGTTAATAAATAAGGAACTAGAAGGACTTACAATTGATTATGTTAGTAAAAAACAAATGTATGGAAATTTATCAGATATTGAAGAAAGTAGTTATTGGCAATATATTCGATGGTATTTTGAAAACGAAAGAATGTTGCATCATGCACTACAGATGATTGAAAAGAATACCCAAAATGAGCTATCAAAAAGATATGTAATAGATAAACAGCCAAAGCAAGTAGATGAAAGAATCGTCAAATGGCAAAATTCAGCTAAGGGACAAGTAGTAAGGGAGATGAAGTTTTTAAATAAGAATCTATTTTTACAATGGGATACGCATTCTAATAGGGTTGTGAAATATCGTGTTTTTCTATTGTCAAACAAGTTAAAAGTGATATTGAAATTAGTTACTAAAATAGGTCAAGAGTATGAAAGAGAAAAGAAACAGTCAGAACGTGATATAAGGGAATTAGAGTATACCCATAAACAACTTTTAGAAAATCGTTTTATTACGGACAGGGAGAAAAGTAGAATTGGTAATGCATTAAAAGTAAAAAAGCTAGAATTTAAAAAGCTTGAGGATAAGTTCGTTCGGGCTACTAATGAACTTCATAAATTGATAAAAAGTAGAGCAACTTTAAATAATGTGATGAATAATACTTTTTGGTCTAAAATAAGTGATAAAATGCCTCATTTGATTGTATTGGGTAAACATGTTGGGTATCAAATTTTTAATAAATTATGGATAGAATCTAACGAAATATCTGTTGAAGACGGGAGTAGAATCGTTTCGCTCCCTGTGTATAAGCCGACATATGAGTTGTACGAGTACTACGTCTATTTTGGTGCAATCCATGCGTTAGAGACGCTAGAATTTAAGGCTTATAATGATTCTTTATGGAACCAATTAACACAATCATTTTTTGAATATGGCTTAAAAGATGGTACGAAAGTAACGCTATCTAAGGATCATTTAAGAGTAGACATTACGTATGATGAATTGATTGAACATGATTCGGATATTGCTTTAGACAAGGACAAACATTTTTATAGTGCTGGTATAAACCGTAAACCTGATATTCGAATAGACCTGTATGAGATGGAAGAGCAAGGCTGGAAATATACCTCTTCTTTTATCATTGAAGTTAAATATAGTCCTTTTTATAATATATACTCCAAACAGGGTAGAACACGTGCATTGGAACAACTGTCGGAGTATTGGAGAATTAAATATGTATATAAGGAAGGACATTATGAACATAAAGCTATTCACAAGGTAATTTGTATCTATCCTGGAACAAATAACCGATCAATTAAATTTAATAGCGAGCATGGGATTTTCCTTCAGTTTTATCCAAATGCAGATTCAGATGATAATTATGATATAGTGGGAAAGAAAGAATTAATAAAAATGCTCAAATACTGGATTATAGGTAACTAGATTAGTTAAATGAGGCTATAAATTTTTAAAAAGTACAAAATGCTGTAACTGAACTCCATTTTTGTAAGGTATCCTGTTTTAAAAATATGGCCTTTACTTGTGTGAGAAGGTAATTTTACAGGAGGGAGATTAGGGTGAGAAGCCGAAGTCCTTGTTCCAAGATTGAGAGATGTTGAACCTAATCCTTAACTTACTCAGTCGAAAATATATAATTAGTAATTTTGGATGGTGAATCTATTGTCTAATTATCAAGTTAACAATACAAACATAAATGCTTTAATAAGCTGGATAGAGCAAGATTTAGTAGCAATACCCGAAATACAGCGACCATTTGTTTGGAAACCTTCCAAAGTCAGGGACTTACTAGATTCTCTGTATAATGATTATCCTGTTGGCTATATAATTACATGGCAAAACCCTGATGCACGTCTTAAAGATGGAACCATTTCACATGGCAAAAGAATTTTGATAGATGGTCAGCAACGTGTGACCGCGATAATGGCTGCAATTACAGGTGAGGAAATAGTTACAAAAGATTATAGTAAAAGAAAAATCAATATTGCGTTTAACCCAATTGAAGAAACCTTTGAAGTACAAAATCCAGCTATCTTAAAGGATAAAAAATGGATACCAGATATTTCTAAGGTATTTGAACAAGGATTTGATACTTTTGGATTTATCAATCAATATTGTCAACAAAATCCGGAAATTACTAACAATAAGTTAAACGAGGTACTTCAACAGTTAACAAGTATCAGATATAGTTCCATAGGTGTTATTGAGTTAGCGCACACTTTGGATATTGAAGTTGTAACGGAGATATTTATTCGGATAAATTCTGCCGGAGTTAACTTAAGCCAAGCAGATTTTGCTATGTCTAAGATTTCTGTCAATGACGTATATGGTGGCCCTCTCATACGTAAGACAGTGGATTACTTTTGCCATTTAATTAAAAGTCCTTCAGTTTATGACAATATTATTCAAAACGACAAGGATTTTGCCGAAACTGATGATTTCAAGAAAATTAAGTGGTTAAAGGATTATAATACCAATATTTATGAACCAAGTTACTCTGATTTATTACGTGTAGCGTTTTCATTTAAATTTCTCCGTGGAAGGTTATCGAATTTAGTCAGCCTATTGTCAGGAAGAGATTTTGAAACAAGAGAGTATAAAGAGGAAATAATTGAGGACTCTTTCAAAAGTTTGCATGATGGTGTATTAAAGTTTATCAATGAAACTAACTTTAAACGATTTATTATGATTTTAAAATCGGCAGGGGTTATTAATGCTAAACTAGTTCGATCGCAGAATGCTTTAAACTTTGCTTACGCATTATATTTATTATTACGAGAAAAAAATGTGCAGGATTCTATTATAAATCAGGTAGTCAGAAAATGGCTTGTAGCTTCAATATTAACGGAAAGATACTCAGGGTCTCCAGAGTCTATGTTTGATTTTGATATAAAACGTTTTGAAGCACATGAGAATCCCATGGAATATGTTGAGAAAATGGAAGCAGGTGAGTTGTCTGATGCTTATTGGGAGAATATTCTACCTGCTAATTTAGAAACATCGGTGACAAGTAGCCCTTATTTCAATTTGTTTGTTATGTCCCAGATTTATGATAAAGATAATGCTTTTCTTTCAAAATCAATTACAGTGCAGCAGCTAATTGAGGAAAGAGGGGACGTTCATCACGTTTTTCCCAAAAAGTATTTGCAAACTAGTGGTTACAATAACAGGAGACAATATAACCAAATAGCAAACTATGCTTACACAGAACAGGTTGTAAATTTAGCCGTGAAAGCACAATCTCCGAAAGAATATATGGAAAAGGTTAAATCTCAAATTAAGGGGGAACAAATTAAGATAGGTGAAATTGATAAATGGGAGGACCTACAGCAGAATCTCAAAATGAATTGTATTCCACAATCCATATTTGAAGTAGCCGCAGATAATTATCAAAAGTTTTTGGATGTGAGAAGAACTCTTATGGCCAAGAAGATTCGTAATTACTATAGCAGATTATAGGAATTCTTAAGAGACAGGGGATTAGGGCCCTGAGTTGTGGGTAAGAATGTGGACGATAAACATTGAATCCCCTGTCTCTAAATATATTAAAAAAGTAGCAGAATGTTAATAAATATTTAATAGGATGTAGAGAAAGGGGGAGGAATAGATGGAATTTAAGGATTTCCTAATCAAGGAATTCGGATTGAGTGAAAAATCGGCTACTGATTATGTTGGCCGGTTTAATGGTTTAGTTAAAAGGGGAATTTATAATGGGGAACAAGCAATTACCCCTAGAATAAGGAAGGAAATAGAAAGTGAATTCCCTAATTCAAAAAAACATTATATTCTTGCATTTGAAAGGTATGTAAAATATAAACAGAATACATGATAGGCAAAGCGATGAACATCTGCGCGATGTTTTTCATTAGTTTGTATAAATCGCTCAGTTGATGATTTATAACTTGAAATGAATTGATTACGAAAACTAAAATATCGGAAAAAAGATATACTAAAGGGTTGTTTATTCAATAACGCCAACCCCTAACAAAACAATTGAATATTAAACTATGATGAGGATAGGCTTATACTTCTTGTTCGTAGATAGTACGGAGTTTCTGTTCGTGTTGTAGTGTTTTGCTGGCTACATAATCAATTGTTTCTTGTGATTCAGAAAGTTCAACACGCATTCCGGAAAATTTTGCGTCAAGTCGATTGAATCCTTTATCCATCTTATTCTCCATATTGTCAACTTTACTTTCTAAGCTATTTACTTTATTTTCCAAACTGTTTACTTTTCCTTCCAGGTTGTCAACTTTGTTTTCTAAGCTGTTTACTCTTTTTTCGAGTCTTTGTACTTTGTTTTCTAAGCTATCCACTTTCTTATCTAATCCGCGAATATCTTCTCGTATTTGCTTACCATGCATATTTAATGCATCCATAATTTGGTTCAACATTGTTTGTTCCATTTTAACACCACCTCCATGCTCCTAATTATACATTGATACTAATATCTTTCAAGGAGGTAAAATTCTCCCAACTATATATAAAAAGTCTTTTTCCCTCTTGCTTATATGATATAATTTAAAATTTCTTTATCCCAAACATATATCAATATATTTTTTATAGCGAAAAACTAATTTTGGCTATTACTCCAATGTTTTACTGCAAAAGAAATCAATTCTGAATCATTTCCCCCTTAAAATTGAAAGTAATTAATTAGTACCATATACCCATATTCATCTGGTAAAATAGATTCATATATAATCGTTTACAATCACTATAATAAATAACAACATTTACACGGGGGCACACAAGATGACTACATACTGGAATTTCCCTGCAACCATTGGCGGAAATATTAATTCGATTAACCATGCAGGGTTAGAGACATTTAGAGGAAATGCATTAGAATCACTTACGAGAGAGATTTGTCAAAACTCCTTAGATGCAGTTCGCGATAAAACGAAACCTGTCATTGTTGAGTTTAAAGGTTTTACTACTCATACAAATAACTTTCCTAACCATAAGGAATTATTAAATGTTTTCCGTGATTGCCGAGTAACATGGCAAGGGCGGAATAAACAGAGTGAAGATTTTATTGAAGATGCAGTACAGATCTTACAAAAAGATAAAATGCAATTTTTGCGTATTAGCGATTTTAATACGAAAGGTCTGGAAGGCGCAAAAGATGCGGAACTTGGATCAGCTTGGTCATCTTTGGTGAAAGAGGCGGGTTCCTCTAACAAGGATGAAAGCTCTGGTGGAAGCTTTGGAATTGGGAAATCAGCGCCATTTTTAAATTCCAAGTTACGGACCATTTTTTACTCTTCTTTTGATACGACAGGCTATGAATCACATATTGGCGTTGCAAATATATTGTCCTATCAGAAACCTGATAACCGGGTGACGACTGGGACTGGCTTTTATACAAATAGTGAATATTCTACTGCAATTTATGGACAATTACCGCTTGACCCAAGTTTTACTAGAACTGAAACAGGAACAGATATTTATATAACTGCTTTTGAACCTGTACAAGATTGGCAAGAAGAGATAAAGAAATCAGTCCTGTTAAACTTTTTCATGACGGTGTTTCAGCATAAATTAATTGTAAGAATAAATGATTTAGAGATTAATAGTGACAACATTGCGGAACTAATTGAAGCCCTGGATGATACAGAAGATAACCGGGTATTAAAAAATTACTTTTCCTTATTAACATCACCCCAGACAATACAAATTTCATATCCTGCACAGAAATATAAGGATATTACATTTAAAGAGGGAGAAGCTGTACTTTATTTACTAAATGGTGAAGATTTAAATCGTCGTGTACTGATGACCCGAAAAACGGGAATGCGTATTTACGAGCAAAATCGCATCAGTGGGAGTATTTCATTTACTGGGTTATTAACGATTACTGGTACAAATATGAACAATATATTCAAACAAATGGAAAACCCAGCACATAATGAATGGTCACCGGAGCGGTTTGAAAAAGACCCAAGACTAGCTAAAAAGATTTTTGCTGATTTACGCAAGTTTATGAGGGAAGCTGTTCGAAATCAATTTCAAGAAAAAATTGATGATGAAATGGATGCTGTTGGTTTGAGCGACTTTTTACCAAATAAAAATTTAATTTCTGAAGGAGAAATTAACAAGCGAGAATCACTCCAAACGAAAATTAAGACGCTTATTCGTAAAGAAAAAGTTGAAGAACCGAAACAACCAAAACGGCGTAATACGCGTCAGCTAGATACTGACATGGAAGAAATCGAAAAGCAATTAGCTGGAGAATTTGGTATTACACCAACTGGTGACAAGGGTGGTCATGGTACCGGTACACATGAAGGTGGCGGCAATCAGGGTGGTGGACTAACGGAACCTGATGGAGTGAACGAGCTAGACCGTAATAAACAAGGTGATTTGGATATGAGGGAAAAACGTAAACCAAGTAAACATCCGATACCAATCAAACAACGATACGTTTGTGTAAATAAAGAAATCGGTGCTTATCGCATATTCATCCAGCCAGAAAAGACTGTAGCCAGTGCCCGACTTGCCTTTCGCGTAATGGGAGAACAAAGTGATTATGATTTACCGATAAAATCAGCGGACACAAACGATTCCCGAGTAACAGTTGATAAGGTGAATGCTAATAATGTTTATGTCCATTCTGTACGGAAAAACAAGCCCTTCGTATTAAATGTATGTATCAACTATTCTGATTATTGTGTAATGGGGGTAACACTTTATGAAAATTAATGCATCGTACCCATATCCAGTTTTATATATGAATAATGATGATTATGTTAATTCATCTTTTGAAACGAGAATTGGAGTGGAAGAAACATTTGGGGAGGTTAAGTTTTCCGCTAAGTTTGACCTTTCCAATGTAGGTATGAAGAGATTGATTGAATCAGGGCAATGCGCATATGCACTTCACATTGAATGCGGACGCACAAGTTACCGTCAAGTATACGAGTCTTTTAAGGAAACTATGGAAGTAAGCATAAAAGATGAGAATCTACGTGGAAAAGTAACTATTCATTCGTTTGTCGTTGCGAAAGTTAAAATTGAAAATTATACGAATTACCAACTAAATGACTGGTTTAAAGACATACCGATTACGTTTGAAAAAGGGAATATGTTGGCAATAGGTAATGCTATTGAAGTGACGCTATTTGAAGATAATATGGAAATGTTAAATTTACCATCTATTATTAATATAACGAAATCAGAAAAAAAGGAATTTATGGAAGTAGAACTGAACGCCGATTTCATTATGATTTCTTTGCCTGCTTATGAATATGATCGGTATGCGACTAATGCAAATTCGCGCTTGAAAAATACAATTATTTCTGCGGTTATTTTACCTAGTTTGGTACACGTTTTTACAGAAATGTATCAAAGCAATGATTATGTTGACTATACATGGTATCAAGTGTTAGAAAAAATATTCGCTGATAATAATGTGTCGATTCATGATGTCGGTAGCGATACTTTACCTGCATTAAAGGCCGCACAGATGATATTACGCAAGCCTTTAAAAACAAGTTTTAATGAGATAGAAAAGTTTAATCAAATGGAGGATTAATATGAAATTAACTTTCTTATCCGATGAAACACTACAAGATTTACGTACGAATTATGAGGAATACAAAGAACATTATTATACGAAAGATGATGCATGGTTTAATGATTATTTGAGTTTAAATGGTAGAGTGTTAGAATCAAAAGTTGATTTTCAAGTTCCGGAAATGAATATGAGTGACGATTTTCTAGTGAGCGATGCGGAAAATGTAAAGAATTTATATGAGGCTCTGCGGCATTTAAACCTTTCACAAGCTACAGACGAGCGAATTTGGGCCGGTCTTGCTCATTTACAGTTACGAGATTATGCTTTTCATCGCTTAAAAAAAGAAAGAGAAGCCCATAATGATAAACGTATTAATACAGGCTATTTTTTGAAGGCTGGTGGCATGAAACGATCATTATTTGTGCATATTCTAGCTCGGCTATGGTGGGTTGGGCATATGACATATGATGAAACGAATAAAGAAAATCCATTTTGGTTAACAGAGTTCTTCTGTGAAGCAGACTTTTCTGCACGTTCTGTCGTATTTTTCTCAAGTAATTTTACATCAAACCGTGCAATAACAAGGGGAATACTACGAGCACTCGTAAGTTGGAAACAAAAAGGTAACACTATTAAACGAGATCATTTCGTACAAGCGACGAAATACTTGAATGTTGTTGGTGGAGCGATGATATTGGATACACTGACGATGGAAGAAGTGGAGAAAATGGTGGGGGAACGTTTGGAGCAGGTGTTTGGGATAGTGGAAACGCTAAATGTATAATAAGTACCTTATGTAAGAGGCCGCATCGGAATAGAGATAAACGATGCGGCTTCTATTGTTTTCAATTGAAATAGGAGTTTTTTATTAAAATTAAGCTATAAAATAATGATTTGAATTTGGAGAGCTAGCTGATACAACCACCATAAGCAATACCGTATAAACCAGCTTGACAGGTTACAAGCTACACGTTATATTGAATTGAAGGAATTGATTAAATATTTGCCTTAAGGCGGGATTGTCTTGAAAAGCTTAGAATTTCTGTGTTTTATTAGAAACGGATTTATTTGTTCTCTCATTGGGTTATCTATTATGTTGATTATTTTTGTTTATACGTATCTTAATACATCATATTCTTTATTTTCCTTCGATAATGCCAGCATATTTGTTTGTATTGCTGGAATTATGATGAACCTCTTTTTGCTCTTTTTCATCAATAAAAGAATTCAGCTTTTAAGGAAAGCATAAAAGATAATAACATACAATAATACCTTTAAAATCAGGATTGCCCATCTTGCATACATCTTATTTTTGTTGATAAGATTTTCTATATGTCTGCTTCTTAATAAGGGAGGCCCACAAAAATCCAATCCCAATAGATAATAGCATACTTGCTATAAATAATGATTCATGGTAAAAAGGAATATTAAATACATCTAACCAAGAGAGAAGTCCCATCATAAATAATAACAATTCATTTAAGACAAAACCCACTAAAAACATAGAAATCCCCGTGGTAAAAGAGCTTTTCTTCGTATCGATTAGTTTAGTCATTTGAAATTGTGTCAAAATAAATAAACTAACAAATCCTAGTAATGTTAGGTGTAAATAGCCGATAATCACACTTCTTGTTTCAAAAACGAGATTTGATAGTGGGGCAGAAATAAGGCCGAGTTCCATCGTACTTTTAAGGAATAATAATAGAAATGTACCCATGATACATATTAATATTATTTTTGAAAATGCATCTCTTAACAGTTGCCACACTTTTTTAACTGACAAAAGAATGATAACAACACCTATCCATTGACCTACACTACCAGCTGTCGCGATTACTTTAGCAAATCCTCCTACATCAACCCATAAAATTGATGATACATACCACGGAAATAAAGAAAGGAAGTAAATCCAAAATCCGTATTTTCCTAAAGTACGTGATAACTCAATATTTTTGTCATGCAAAACTTTAATAAAGAGACCGATTAAAAATAGAAAAAGCCAACCGTTATACTGAAAATGTAAAAAGAAATAGATACTCATGTCAAAAAACATAGATTCTCGTAATCCAGTTGCACCAAGATAACCTAATAAAAAAGGGCCGATAGAAGAAATAATTAAAGCGATGAGTGATCCTTTCATAAAAAGTTGACTAATTTGGGGAATGCTTTTTTGAAGCTTGATTTGTTTGTAAATAAAAAATGCAGCCCAAAATTCTACAAATATGTGCAATATCGAAAAAATAATTGAGTATGTAGCATAGCCTTCGTATAAAAACGCGATAAACATAAAAACAGATGTAAAAAATATAGAATAAGCTAGCATGCTTGCATGTCTTTTCTGCTGAAGATTTGGCCAAATAATCGCCAAAAAGATAATAAATAAGCCAAAAAAGGCCCACCCTAAAATAGCAATATGTGAATGTGCATGTAAGATATGTTCATAGTTTAGTGAGGAAATATGTATAAACGGTATTGCCCTCATCCACAAACCGGAAAGGGCTGTGACAATAAAAAGAAATAAAGCAATATGTATGAATCTTCTTGGCATGAGTAATCAATCCTCCTGAAGTGCACTTAAATCCATCATGGTTAATGAGGAGGAAATTAGCAATAAGGTTTATAAAATGTCAATAAAATATAACAAACTTTCAACGAACCTCTGAACTTTGTCCGAGCATCTCTACATATTTACAAACTTAAAATTTGACGTGTACTTTTTATTAACTTTAACGCGTACTCTTACAGGAAAGTCTTGTAAATATAAATGGATATAAGTACGCTGAAAATGTGTATCCCAATGGATTGTCATGACATAAAAAAATAAGTCTAGTCAAGGCAGTCGAGTGCTCCTTGGCAAGACTTATTCTACATTGCACAGTCGCACTTCTTTTTAGAAGGCGTGTGTTCAATCTATACAACGCTTCTCTCCATAGAGTATTGTTAAAAGGAAAAACATTGTAAAACTAATCAGTAATACCATGCCACCACCTATGTAAAAAATCAGTACAAAGATATCAGGTAGATGGAAGGGCTTTAAATATTGCAGCCACATTCCTACTGACAATCCGATTGAACCAATAATTGCTGACCACACATGCAGTTTAGCTAGCATATTCACTTTAGGGTAAAATACTTTATAGTATAGCGCCCATGCAAATATAGTTAACCAGCCTCCAACCAAAATATGGGTGTGAATCGGGCGAAATGCATTTGACCCTGAACCTGCCATATGTGTACCTAACAATACACCAATAACTGCAAACAACGCTGAAAATCTAAGTAATAGCTGACTGTAGTTATTCATATAACCCCTCCGATAGTCAATATGTATGTTCATATATTACTTCAAGATGATGAATCACCTATGAATATGAGGTTATCCTTTCGGTAAGTACACTGTGAAAGTTGAACCTACATTTTCTTCACTGTCTGCCTCGATTCGACCACCATGTAATTTCACGATCGAAGAGACGATAGATAATCCCAAACCGGTACCTTCAACTGTACTTGTCCTTGCAGAATCTTCCCGATAAAAACGATCAAAAATTCGCTTTTGAACTGCTTGAGATAGTCCTATACCAGAATCTTGGAAACGAATTTCAATTTCCTTTTCCTTTTTGATAATTGATATGTCAATGCTACCATTTTCTTTATTGTACTTGATGGCATTGGTTAACAAATTCTCCCATACATTATAAAGTAATGCAGGATCTCCATTTATATCTATGTCAGGCATAGAGTAGCTAATCATGATCCGCTTTTCATTAATAGCCCATTGATGATTAAAAATAACTTCTTTTAGTTGATCTGACAAAGGATACGTTATCTTATTTAAAAGATCATCCCCTCGGTCAAGTGAAGCAAGTAGTAATAACTGTTTTGTGAGGCTTGATAATCGATTGATTTCATTGTTAATAATCGAAATATAATGGGATTTATCTTCCTCACTCAACGTATCCTTTTCCAGTAAATGGGAATACCCTTTTATATTCGATAATGGTGACTGGATATCGTGGGTAATATTTGAAATAAATTCGCTCTTCATTTCATCAAGCTTTTCAAGTTGTTGCGCCATATTTGTAAAACTAGTTGCTAGTTTTCCTATTTCATCTTTTCGATTTATATCAAGTTCAATGGAAAAGTTCCCTTCGGAAAGATCTTTTGTAGCTCGTGTTAACTTCGAAATAGGGTTAACTAAATATTTCGCACTAATCCAAACGAAAATAATGCTTAATACAATTGTTAAAGCAAGCAACCAGGCAAATAGAATGTGCATTTCATTAAAAAGTAATTTAATATTTGGTCGAATAAAAAGCGCATATTGTTTGTTGTTATGCTCTAGCGGTACCCCGATGGTATTTGTTAGTTCGTTTGCAAAAAAGCCTGTGACAAATGTTTCTTGGGGGAATTGCGCAATCCCGTGGTAAACTTCACCATTTAATACAAGTTCAATTGTTTGATTAGAAAGTGTTTTGTCCCGAAATGGGTCACCGAAAAATGTCTTATTTCCTTCTTTATCTGCTAAAAAAATTTGATATCCAACAGCTGATATATTTTCTAAGTAGTGTTCAAGATGAATATGTTGTTCGTGATTAACGTAATTCGCGATATCTAGTGCAATTTTTGTATTTTTTTCATCGTTATAAGGCTTTAATTTTTGTTGGTAATAAAAATTGGAAAACATAAAGGAAAGCAAAGTGCTCACAAGCATAATTGAAATGGTTGTGAGAGCGAATTTAACATAAAGCGTCTTCACGATTATTTTACCTCCAAAGCATACCCAACACTGCGTATCGTTTTAATATGAAAGTCACTTGTTATTTTCGTAAAACGTTCTCTTAACCGTTTTATATGTACATCAACCGTCCGCTCATCACCATCATAGTCGAATCCCCAAATTCTTTCGATTAAATGTCCACGTGAAAATACTTGCGAGGGGTGTGAGGCAAGGTAAAAAAGTAATTCAAATTCTTTTAATGGTAATAAAAATGATTTATCGTCAATTTCCACTACATAATTTTTTTTATTAATAACAGTCGATCCGAGAGTAATAACATCCTCGGTATTTTTTTCATAACGGCGAAATAACGCTTTTATACGGTACAGGAGTTCCTTTGGCTCGAAGGGTTTCACAAGGTAGTCATCTGTTCCAGAAAGGAAACCTTTTTCCTTATCTTTAAGTTGGTCTTTCGCAGTCAATAATATGATTGGAATATCGTAAAAGTTACGAATATCCTTCGTTAATTCATATCCATCAATAACCGGCATCATCACATCAACAATGGCCATATCACATGGGTTTTTTTCTAATAAATTTAGTGCTTCTTGCCCATTTTCTGCTTTCAAAACGTTGAACCCTTCATCTTTTAAGTAAACCGATACTAAGTTCAAGATATTTTGATCATCATCAACAACAAGTATAGTAGTCATCTGTATCTCTCCAATCAAGAAGTATTATTCAGCAAAGTATATATTTTAGTAAGGATCTTTTATTCTATCCTATTACAAAAATATGAAGAGAGTATGAATTTGCAAGTAGAGGATATGTTATATTTAGTTATTGCCATATGGTGTATAGTTAAACGAAATGGTTTTTCATATGTTTTGGAATTAAAAACTGAAGGCAACACAATCCGCCGGGAAGTGGATAAAAGTGACATACTGTAATGAAAAATAAAAAAGGCGGAAAATTTCCCACCTTAATTATTAGAATAATTGTATAGATGAATCGATCTTACATAAAAACGTAATTTAAATAATTTCCAGTTCGCTCTTTTATAACTAATCCATTCTCCTTTAGCTTTGTCCACATATACTTGTCCAAAGCGTATGGAGATTTAGATTGTAGCTGTGCTAACTGTGAATTTGAAATGAGAATGATGGAAGTCTGTTCACTATTTTGAACTGAAATAGCATAGCTTTCCTTTTTAATCATTTTTACCTCATATGTTTCGTCCCATTCTTGAAGTTGTCGCTCCATTACCTTCATTACATGGTGTAAATATTTTTCTCCTTCTTGATTTTTAGCCATATAACCACGAATAAATCCTGTTGTATTCATTTGCATTCCTCCTATTATTTTTCAATAGGTATCAAGACCATTTGCAAAAAAGTAAAAGCGAGCAATTAACGAGACATAAACTGTGACGCGGCTTGCTGTGAAAATATTCCCAAACAAAGGTTAGTTTAGCTATCATTGATCGTGACAAGGCTAAATGTATCCTAAGCAGAGTAGGCCAATGTTGGTCGGTATTGCCCTTAAAGATATCCAACATTAACTGTTCGCGCAATAAAAAACCCTTTGCAGCAACTGAATGCACACAAAGGGTTTATAGCACCGTTCGTTATCATCCAAAGCAAGCTTTGCTGGTAGGAGCACCTTACCTTCTAGGTAGGTTGCTGTGAAGTCTTAGAGCCAGTACTCTCGTTCACTCTTGATAACCATATTAAATTATTTTTATTATATCATAATCACATATGAAACTAATATTATTTTGCCTCGAATCTTAATGATTTTTTTTAGGAGAAAAAGGTAAAAATACTTGAAAGGTTGTTCCATTTCCCATTTTACTCGTAACTTCTATTCTCCCTCCATGTGCTTCCACAATGGACTTTGTAATGGATAATCCAAGGCCAGAACCACCAGATGTCCTTGTACGTGAAATATCTGCTCGATAAAATCGATTAAAAATAAATGGAAGGTCTTTGCTATCTATTCCGGCGCCATTATCTTGAATAGTAAATCTGTTTGAATCATTTATTGCATCAAGTGATAGGTGAATAACTCCAGTCTCCGGGTCTGTATGTTGCACAGCGTTATAAAATAGGTTTAGAAAGACTTGCTTTAATTTATTTGGTTCATAATATCCATATCGTTCTTCGGATACTTTAACATAAACTGTACGATTTCCTGCTAATACATCAAGTTGTGAACGCATTTCTTTTATTATTTTTGTCACATTCACTTGGGAAACTTGTAAGGAAGGGGCTTGATCCAGTTTAACGAGTGTAAATAAATCTTCTACTAACTTAATAATTCGCTTTGATTCCCCTTGCATACTATTTAATGCTTGATAAAGTTGTTCGGGTTGATTAGCTGCACCTCTTAATAAAACTTCAATAAAGCCATTTATAGATGTAAGAGGCGTTCGTAGTTCGTGAGAGGCATCTGCAATGAAACGTCTCATTTGTTCCTTTGTTTCTCTCTCATATTCAAAAGATATTTCAAGGCGCGCTAACATCGCATTAAAAGATTCTGCTAATCGATCAATTTCTTCTTGACCTTGTTTAACTGGAAGACGTTCCGTTAAGTTCTCGACATCTGTCTTTTTCACTACGTCGACGATTGTGGATAAAGGGACAAGAGTATGTTTTAAAGTACGTAAATAGATTACAAGTCCACTGGTTAAAGCAATAGAAGCGAGAACGATAAAAGTTAATAATTGTTGTAACAATATTTTTTTGAGTGGGGCAGTATTTGTACCTAGCTGTAACGTCAAATCAGCTCGATTATGACTTTCATGTGGACCTCCTAATGGTCTAAATACAACTAACTGTTCTATACCTTTGCTGTTTTCTCTAACGTGATATGCAATCCGATGTATACTTTCGTTATGTTGTAGCATCTTGAGGTATTCCTTTTTAGTAAAAATGGGAGCGGCAACACCACTATTACCTAGTATATCTTGATAATTTCCGTTTGTATCAATAATGGCCAGGGACATACCTTGGTAAAACAAAAAAGGTTGATTAGCAGGTAGGGGATTATCCTTCCCCTTAGGTTTCGTTGATTTGCTTTCTTCATTTAATAGTAACTCTAAAGGAAGTGAACCAAGTTTATCGTTCAGTGCATTTGCTTCATTTTGATAGAGGAAATCCCTCATAATCCAATATTGTACAATGCCTATCAGTAGTAAGATGATAGCTAAAATAAAAAAAGTTCGCATGAGTAGTTGTTTTTTTAAAGAGTAAGGCGATAGAATTTTTTTAAGCATGTTTTCACCTACAAGTCCACTCGGTATCCGGCGCCTCTAATCGTCCGAATAACTTGGTAGTTTTTATCGTGTAACTTATCGCGAAGTGAACGGATATAAACTTCTACGATATTTTCATCACCTTGAAAGTCATATCCCCAGACCCGATCTAAAATAGTCGCTTTACTTAGTACAATGCCATGATTCATGACTAAATACTTTAAAAGCTCGTACTCAGTGGGGGAAAGATGAAGTGTTTGATTGAGATAAGAAAACTCCTTTTTTCGATCATTCAACTTAAAAGGTCCGTAAATCACTTCGTTAAAAAGGTTAGGGAACTGATTGCGCAGCCGTGCATGAATTCTGGCTAATAATTCTTCGAAACTAAATGGTTTTGCGACATAGTCATCAGCACCAATATTTAATCCTTTTACCCGATCTTCTACATCATCTTTTGCTGTTAGCATGATGATGGAAGTTTGTGCACCACTTTTTTTCATTAAGCGGCAAACTTCAAAACCATCCATTCCCGGCATCATGACATCGATGACTGCAATGTGTGGCTGAAATTCATGTGCAATATTGATTCCTGTTAATCCATCCAAAGCTGTTTTCACGATAAATCCTTCGTTTGTAAGGCCTAACTCCAAAAACTGCAAAATATGTGGCTCATCATCTATTAAAAGTAATTTGGTACCCTCAATTGTTTTCATTTTTTATACCTCCGAACATCTTACAAATATTATCTATTAAAAAGCTGAAAGTTAGCTGAAAAATGTATAAGGCCAAGCTGAATAAAAATTTCTTTATTATTATAACCCCAATTTGTAGTGATAAGTAGATTTTCAGTAAACATTCAGTTTGTTTTCAAGGCCATTTCAGATTGGTGTTACATAATACGGTTATGGGAACTTTAAACGAGCTTACAGCAAAGTTTGTTTTCATTTTATTAGGGAGTAGGTGTCGGACATGATGTGATTGAAGTGGAGCAAGAAGAATAAACTGATTGATACTGGTAATGAAAGAATATAACAAAAACAAAAAAACATCCTTCATAGCATATGCAAGAGTGGATATTTAATAGGAGAGAATCGAAAATGAAAAAATGGATCTGGTTAATCGTTAGTGTGCTTGTAATTGGGGGTTTTGGCTTTCAATGGTATAGCTCTACAAAAAACAGTAAAGAAGATATTCATCAGACTCGAACTGCAACAGCACAAAAAGGAAAATTAGAAGTAAAAGTAAGTGGTTCTGGAACGGTAGAGGCGGTAACTAGTAAAGATATAAAAGCCGTAGAAGATAATGATGAAATTGACGAAGTGCTAGTTTCAGTAGGTGATAATGTGAGTAAAGGTGATGAACTCATCACATTTACTGATGGTAGTGATCCAATTACAGCTTCTGTTGCGGGAACAATTACTGATGTGTCCGTTGATGAAGGGGATAGGGTTCAAAATGGAACAGTATTGGTACATTTAAAAAACTATAGTAATTTACAAACGGTCATACAAGTGGACGAATTGGATGTCATGAAAGTTAAAAAGGGGCAACAAGTAAGTCTACAAGCTAGCGCCTTCCCGGATGATACTTTTTCAGGTAAAGTAACGAAGGTTGCGAAAGAAGGAAACTCTGAAAATGGAACAACGACATTTGATGTAACGATTTCCATTCAAAAACCAAAGGAATTAAAGGTTGGCATGACGATGGAAGCAAGCATTGTAACAGAAAGTAAAGCTGATGCATTATACGTGCCATCTGACGCAATTTATTCAAACGGGGATAAAAAATATGTTCATCTTATCTCAGATAAAAATAGCGAAAACGATACGAATACAAATTTTGAAGAAGTAGCCGTTCAAGTGGGACTCGTTACAGATGAATACGTGGAAATAACAGATGGGGTTTCTGAAGGTAATATGGTAGAGTTACCACAGCTTTCAACAGAAAGTACATCTACAAATAAACAGGAGAATATGATGAAAGACATGAATGGAATGCCTGGCGGAGGAATGCCCCCAAGTAATGGACAAGGACGAGCAGGTGGAAGAGGTGGCATGAATGAGTGATGCGGTTATTAAAGTAGAAAATCTGATGAAGTCATATGAATTAGGCGGTGAAACAATTCATGCATTAAATCATATTTCCTTTAACATACAGAAGGGCGAATTTATAGCAATTATTGGGCCCTCTGGTTCTGGTAAATCAACATTAATGAATATGATTGGTTGTCTGGATCGACCAGATAGTGGTTTGTATTTATTAGCGGGAAAAGATATTGGAAAAATGGATGATACAAGTTTGGCAATCATTCGTAATCAAGAAATCGGATTTATCTTTCAGAACTTTCATTTGCTATCGAAGCTGACAGCGTTAGAAAATGTGGAACTCCCGATGTTATATGCGGGTGTTCCGACACAAGAAAGACGAGAGAGGGCAATGTCTTGCCTTGAAATGGTTGGGTTATTAAATCGAGCAACTCATATGCCGATGCAACTATCGGGAGGGCAACAACAAAGGGTTGCGATTGCAAGAGCGCTAGTAAATCAGCCAGCAATTATTTTGGCTGATGAACCTACGGGTGCACTTGATAGTAAGACGAGTAAAGAAGTGCTCGAATTAATGAAGGATTTAAATAAAATAGGTCATACCATTGTTTTGATTACACATGATCTTGAAATTGCTAAACAAGCGGAGCGAATGATAAGCATTCAAGATGGAAAATTGTTAGAAAATGGAGGTGTATTATTTGAAAATGAACGAATCTTTAAAGATAGCGCTACGAAGTATTAAAGGGAATAAGTTACGGGCTGCACTTACAATGTTAGGAATTATTATTGGGGTTGCTTCTGTTATTGTTCTTGTATCTATTGCTCAAGGTTCGTCGAAAACAGTTACGAGTCAAATTGATCAATTAGGAACGAATTTATTAACAGTAAGCACTTATAGCTCTGATGTAGATTTATCGGAGGATAAAATAGAAGAATTAAAAGATTTAAATGGCGTACAAGATGTGTCACCTGTTATATCAGGACGTGTTTATTTGAAAAAGGATAGAACATCATCACAGGTTGCCATAACAGGTACAAATGCGGCCTACACAGATGTTCTTGATACAAAAGTAACCAAAGGACGTTTTGTAACGGATTTGGATGTGGAGTATCGTCAAAAAGTTGCGGTCCTTGGTTCTGATACAGCTGAAACCTTTTTTGGAATGGATAATCCAATCGGTCAATATCTCCAGATAGATGGCACATCTTTTAAAGTTATTGGTGTGTTAGCCTCTAAAGGAAGTTCGCTAGGTGAAGGTGGGGATAATGTAGTCATTGTTCCGCTAAGCACAGGACAGAGAATAATTGGAAGTACTACAATTAGTACTTTATATCTAAAAGGTGATAACAAGGATCAAATGGATTTTCTGATGAATGCAGTTAAAATGGCAATGGCACGTATGTTTCCAGGGGAAACTGATAATTATGGTGTGACGAACCAGCAAGATGTTATGGATACAATGAGTTCTGTAAATGATACGATGACATACATGCTAGGCGGAATTGCAAGTATTTCTTTACTAGTTGGTGGTATTGGCATCATGAATATCATGCTAGTTTCGGTATCAGAACGCACAAAGGAAATAGGAATCCGTAAAGCCATTGGAGCAAAAAGACACCATATCTTATTACAATTTTTAATAGAATCAATTGTTTTAAGTGTAATGGGAGGAATAATTGGAGTCTTGGCAGGATTAGGGATAGGGAAAGTAGTTTCAGTTTTACTAGGTATTAGCATTGCTTATTCACTACCGGTCATACTATTCTCGTTTTTATTTTCCTTACTTATCGGGATTGTATTCGGCGTATTCCCAGCAAATAAGGCTTCCAAACTAGATCCAATTCAAGCGTTAAGATATTAGTGTTTTAGTAGTTTATCGCAGGTTACTAGTTGTAATACTCTCCCCCAAGAATTCCAAGGTACTTAGGATTGATTGGCGGCAACAGCTAGTAAAAACTCGATTCATTTAACTGACAATCAATAGGAGGAAGTACGAAATCCTCTGTTGATTGTGGTTTTACTTATTATTATATTTGGTGTAAAGAGAGGAATAAACAGCATGAAGAAAATGAAAAATGCACATATATGGATAGGATTAATTTGTTCCATATTTATTCTAATTGAATCGATTACAGGTCTAATCATGAATGAGCCGTGGTTAATTGGGCAAAAACAGATGGAACAAAGGGGTGGATCTCCACCAAATCAAATGATGCAACCTAAACAAGAAGATAATAACGGCAATTTAAATCATAGGTTTGATGAAACAGAAGCGCAAGATTCGGAAGTTACAAACGGACAAGGTGATAATGAAACTGAAACTGGGCCGGGAGAACTATTAGATCAAAGAGAACCTCAATCACAAGGAGGTATTATGGGACTTGTGAGACGTATTCATGAAGGTTTGACTGGTAATTCAAATCTAAATTGGCTGAATGATTTAGTTACGATTACGTTTATCATTGTATCTGGAACCGGAATTTATTTATCAGTTAATGTTTTAAAAAATAGAAGAAAACAACGGAAAGAGGATAATTTTATTATAGAGTAAAATGAGATAAAAGAAATGGTTCGTATTGTAATAAATTGTAGACTGCATTTTGAAAGAGAGTAAAAGAAAAGGCTTGGCTTTGTACAAGACGTACTAAGAGTCTTAAAAAATAGTCCTAATCATCCATTACCGATGATTAGGGCTTATTTTAAAATAAACTATTTTCTAAGCGAAATGACCATCATAATCATGTTGACAAAGTATAGCGTATACTTTACATTAGTTATAATAAAACTTATTAATTAAATTAATTAATATATTTAAATATGGATATTTTGTAACTTCGTGCTAGTAGAAATATTAATTAGTGAAGGTGAAACATCTCATCTCAATATACGCTAATAAGATATGAAAGCACTTACATAAGGTTCGTGTGTTACAAATCTGATTGTTACAATCTTCTTTTTCCGCCAAAACACAAAGATGTTTGCAAAAGAGTTAGTTGAGGCAGGGAGAATAGATGGTTTAAGCGAGATAGGTATTTTTTTTAGAATATACATGCCGTCTATGAAAGCATCATATGCGGCTGGTGCGATTATTACTTTTATGAATAGTTGGAATAATTATATGTGGCCATTAATTGTTTTACAGTCACCTGAAAAACAAACGGTACCATTACTTTTATCTAATTTAGGAGCTAGTTATTCACCCGATTATGGAATGATGATGCTAGCAATTGTGATTGCTACATTGCCGACAGCACTCATTTTTTCCCTCATGCAAAAACATTTTGTAGCTGGGATGATGGGTTCTGTGAAGTGAAAATTATATAGGAGTGGATATGATGTCAAAACCAAGTTTAGATTGGCTATCAGATTTAAATACATTTGCAGTTAATCGGCTTAAGGCCCATTCAGATCATAAATATTATCAATCAATGGTTGAAGCAAGACGTGGAGAAACAATGAAGTTTCGTGAAAGTTTAAATGGGACATGGCAGTTTAGTTATGCCGTCAATCCAAGTAGTAGGGTAGAAGGATTTCAACATATGGAATACGATTGCTCTGGCTGGCAAACGATTCAAGTTCCTGGTCATATTCAGTTACAAGGCTATGGGAACCCCCATTATGTAAATAAAATGTATCCTTGGGATGGTCATGAGGAGCTAGTTCCACCTGAGGTATC
Source organism: Paracerasibacillus soli (assembly GCF_042432965.1). NCBI lineage: Bacteria > Bacillati > Bacillota > Bacilli > Caryophanales > Bacillaceae > Paracerasibacillus > Paracerasibacillus soli. The sequence continues at coordinate 47,931 of NZ_JBHLWL010000022.1, forward strand.
CGAGGCGCATAATCCAGTTGGAAGTTATGTTAAATATTTTACTATTCCAGATAGAATGGTAGATCAGCCTTTATTTATTTCCTTTCAGGGGGTAGAAACAGCATTTTTTGTTTGGTTAAATGGCCAGTTTGTAGGGTATAGCGAGGATAGTTTTACGCCTGCTGACTTTGATTTAACCCCATTTATTCATTCAGGAGAAAATAAATTAGCGGTAGAAGTTTATCAACGTAGTACGGGTAGCTGGCTAGAAGACCAAGACTTTTGGCGCTTTTCGGGAATTTTTAGGGATGTGTATGTATATACAAAACCTGTTCTACACGTAGAAGACATTCATGTGAAAACGCATTTAAATGATTCATTTAGTTGTGCGAAATTGCATGTAGACATTCATTTATCAACTGTTCCAGTCGGTTCTAAGGCAAAGTTAATTTTAGAAGATGCAGAAAACAAGGTTATTGATGTGATGGAAAAGAACTTAGCAAGTTCCGAGGAGACGTTAACTGTAAGCGTGAATCATCCAAATTTATGGAGTGCTGAGTCTCCATATTTATATCAAGCTTATATTCAGTTATATGATCCATCAGGGGAACTGGTTGAAGTTGTACCGCAACATGTAGGATTTAGACATTTTGAATTAAAAAATAAACGAATGTACTTAAATGGTCAACGTATCGTATTTAAAGGTGTCAATCGACATGAATTTAATTGTTATCATGGTAGGGTAGTAACCGAAGAAGATATGATTTGGGATATTAAGACGATGAAACGGTTAAATATAAATGCTGTCAGAACATCACATTATCCTAATGATTCTCGTTGGTATGAGCTTTGTGATAAGTATGGTTTGTATGTCATAGATGAAATGAATTTGGAAACACATGGAACTTGGGAAAAAAGTGGTTATTTGGACCATGATGGAGCGATTCCCGGTAATAAATTGGAGTGGCAAGATATTGTGATGGATCGCGCAATTTCTATGTATGAACGGGATAAAAACCATCCATCTATACTTATTTGGTCTTGTGGAAATGAGTCATTTGGTGGTGAGGTACTTTATAATGTGTCAAATTATTTTAGAAAAGTAGATCCAAGCCGTTTAGTACATTATGAGGGAATATTTAACGATAGAGCTTATCCAGATACGAGCGATATGGAAAGTCAAATGTACGCAAAAGCCCATGAAGTCGAAGAATATTTGAAGAGTCAACCTCATAAGCCAATTATACTTTGTGAATATATGCATGCGATGGGTAACTCTGTCGGAGGGATGAAGAAGTATACGGATCTTGCAGATAAATACCCCATGTACCAGGGTGGTTTTATTTGGGACTTTATTGATCAAGGATTAATAAAAAAAGATAGATATGGAAAAGAATATCTTGCATTTGGGGGAGATTATGGGGATAGGCCAACAGATTATAATTTTTGTGTGAACGGCATTATCGAAGCGAATCGGAAACTTTCTCCAAAAACACAGGAAATTCGTTTCTTGTACCAAGACATTAAATTAGAGCCGAATCGTAATGGTGTGAAAATCATAAACCAGCGTTTGTTTACAGATACGAGTGATTTGATACTTAAATATTGCTTACTTTATGAAGGGGAGGAAGTTTTTTCCTCGGAAAAGCTAGTGAACGTAGTGCCAGGAAGTGAACAATTGATAGAGTTGGATTTTCCGCAAGATATAGATTTCCAAGGTGAATACGTCATACAGACGTCCTTTTTACTAAAAGAAAAAACAATGTGGGCGGATGCTAGATTTGAAGTAGCTTTTGGAGAATATGTCTTTAAAATAGGAGAACGGCATACGCTGAGCGATGGTGGTAATGAAGTTACCCTTGTGAAAGGAGATTATAATATTGGCGTTCAAGGTGAAAACTTTCATGCATTGTTTTCTCGCGAGGAAGGAACTTTAATTTCATTAAATTATAATGGGACCGAAATGATAAATCAGGCTCCTAAACCACTATTTTGGCGTGCGCTTACAGATAATGATCGTGGGAATCGTTATGCGTTTGATCATAGTTTGTGGTACGCAGCTAGTTTAGGCCAAAAATGTGTTGCCATGTCGATAGAAAAAGAAAAAACATATGTTACGATTAGTTTTGAGCATGCAATATCTATCCATCCAGATGTTTCAGTTAAGGTTTGTTATACAGTTTATCATAATGGTAAAATTAAAGTTAAGTCTATTTATCAAGGTGTGAAGGGATTACCAAATCTTCCAATTTATGCGCTGACGTTTAAAATATCTGCTGATTACAACCAGCTGGAATGGTATGCAAAAGGACCGGAGGAAAATTACAGTGATCGTGCTTTTGGGGCAAGGTTATGTCAATTTAAAAATACTGTTATGGATAATGTATCGACCTACGTCATTCCACAAGAATCAGGTAATCGGACTGGGGTTCGTCGTGTAGATATTACGAATCAGAAAGGTGATGGTATTCGTATTTCAGCTGTAGGTGAAGCCCTGGAGTGTAACGTTTCTCCATATACTGCATTTGAATTAGAAAATGCTTATCATCATTATGAATTACCTCCTATTCATCATACGGTCGTAACTGTTGCAGGAAAACAATCAGGTGTTGGTGGGGATGATAGTTGGGGAGCCGCAGTTCATGAAGAATATCAAATTCGTGCTGAAGAAACACTTCAATTTGAATTTATGATCGCACCAGTTTGATATGGTTGATGCCCTGTAAGGTTTATTTGCAGGGCATTACATATGTTATTTTAAAATATGTTTTTGGAGGAAAATTATGCAACGTGGTACTTTTCAATTAATGAAATCTGTAAATAAATCGCTGGTTTTAAATAAGATTAGGACGAATGAACCAATTTCTAGAGCTGAAATTGCAAAGCAAACAAAGCTTACACCACCTACGGTTAGTAGCATCGTCAAGGAATTACTCGAACAAGAAATAATAATGGAAAGTAATTTGGGTGAATCAAAGGGAGGTAGAAAGCCGACAATGCTTCACATTAATGATGAGGCATTTCTTATCATTGGTGCTGACGTAGGGCCGGCGGATGTTGACTGTGTTCTTACTAATTTGTCTGGAAAGGTTTTGTTTCAAACATCTAAAAAGCTTAGTAGTCAGTTAACTAATGACCAATTTTTGGCGATTTTAAAGAACTGTATTCAATCTGTAGTTGATTTTGTAGATAATCAAGAGAAAATAGTAGGAATCGGTGTTGCTATGCACGGTGTCGTCGATGTTGAAACAGGAACATCGCTATTCGCACCTAATTTGCATTTAACAAATGTACCGATAAAGGATGAATTGGAAAAAGAATTCGGATTTGATGTCAAAGTAGAAAATGACGCAAGAGCGATGGCGCTAGGAGAATCTTGGTTTGGTAAGCATGGAAAGATAAACAGCATGGTAGCTATTAATCTTGGGAGTGGTGTGGGAGCGGGTGCTGTTGTAGATGGCAAACTTTATCATGGTGCGCAAGATTTAGCAGGTGAGATTGGTCATATGACAATTGATTTAAATGGAACAATATGTGAGTGTGGCAATCGTGGTTGTTTGCAAACATTTGCCTCAGGTCCTGCAATTGTAAAACGCGCCAATGAAAAGTTAAAACAAGAAAATGATGACGAAATAAGTCCTACTGTTAATTTAACAGGAGAAAAAATATATAGGATGGCGGTTAATGGAAATCAAAATATGGTTCAAGTATTAAAAGAAACTGGTACGTATCTTGGTATCGGTTTAACCAACTTAATTCATATTATGAATCCAGAAGTAATTGTAATAGGTGGTGGGGTTTCTAAGGCCCAACAATTTTTATTACCAGCCGTACAAGAGACGATTGAAAAATGGGCTTTAACATCTGAAGCGAAACAAACGAAGGTAGTTGTATCACGACTAGGGGATCATGCTACTTTACTAGGTGCAGTATCTTTACTACTCGTAGAATTGTTTAGCATACAGTAAAGAAAGATACTAACAAAAATGAAGATTGATTTTAAAAATAGGGATATACTAGTTCGCTTTATCTTGTCTTTTTTAAAACTTAATGAACAAGATTCGAAGTATGCTATTCGTGATGGGCCAGAAGATCATTAGAAAATGGTAAAGGTTTGATATTTACTGTAGCTAAGGTGGAAACATTAAAAAAAGTGTGATATAACTTAGCTGATTTAAATTAAATGTGCTAAGTAAATTGTGATATACTAATTAATGTAGAAAAATTAAATATGTTGCGGAATTTGGTGTTTTTAATACTTAAAAGGGAAGTTTGGTGAAAATCCAACGCGGTCCCGCCACTGTAATTGGGGAAGAAGCTGTCGTTACCACTGTGTCTACGTACATGGGAAGGTGCAGTTTCCTAGCAGATTCAATCTGTATTCGTATTGTGAATATACTTAATACATATATGTGTATGTATCTCGTCATGATTTCCCCTGAGCCAGGAGACCTGCCAAGTTCTGACGCCAGTTACCTACGTGGATAGGGAGGTGTTTAGAAATAAAAGTAGGCTAGTTTTGTCCTAAAGCAAACAGTCGAAGTATGTATAACATCTCAACCACCTTGTTAGAGGTGTTTTATTTTGGACTTTTTTATTGAAGTTTTTACTTTATGATTCGATTTTCATACATCATACAAATATTGGAGGAAATAGGATGCGAAATAGTATATTTAAAAAACTGAATCTCTTTGTTTTGGTAATGTTACTAGCATTTGGGGTGTTAGCTGGATGTTCCAGTTCATCAGATGAAAATAAGGATAAAAATAAAGAAGATGTACAAACAGAACAATCTGATGCTGGAAATAGTTCGGAAGTAGCTTTTCCTGTAACTGTAACGGATGCAACTGGTGCTAAATTAACAATAGAAGAAAAGCCAGAAAAAATTGTTTCGGTACTTCCAAGTAATACAGAAATTGCATTTGCTTTAGGATTAGGTGATGAGATAGTTGGTGTTTCTGATCATGATAACTATCCGGAAGAAGCAACTAAAAAGGAGAAAATTGGTGGTTTAGAGCTGAATGTAGAAAAAATACTTTCCTTGGAACCACAGTTAGTTTTAGCTGATCAGTCTAATGATGAAAAAGCGTTAGATCAATTACGTGATTCGGGAATTCCGGTATTAGTCGTTAGTTCAGCCTCTAATTTTGATGGTGTTTATGATGTGATAGGCCTAATCGGTAAGGCAACTGGTACACATGAAAAAGCACTAGATATCATAACAGAAATGAAGGATAAATTAATAGCACTTGAAGAAAAGGCTAGTACAATAGAAGAGAAAGATCAGAAAAGCGTTTTTGTAGAAATTTCTCCATCACCGGAAATTTACACGACTGGAAAAGATACATTTATGGACGAGTTACTTACAAAAATCAATGCTAAAAATGCCGCAGAGGACCAGGTAGGTTGGCCTAAAATGAATGAAGAGGCGATTATTGCATTAAATCCGGATGTCATCATTACAACCTATGGTAGCTTTGTAGAAGATCCAGTTGCAGAGGTAACGGAACGTAATGGATGGAATGAGGTAACAGCAGTTAAAAACAAACAAATTATCGATGTGAATGAAGATTTAGTGAGCCGCCCAGGACCTCGATTGGTTGAAGGAGCAGAGGAACTTGGAAAAGCGATATATCCAGACATTTTTGCAGAGTAAATATTTATTTGCCTATTTCTTATTACTTAGTCTTTTAATAGGTGCTATGTTGATAGGTATTTCCATTGGGACTGTGAAGGTTGCGGTTGTAGACATTTTAAAAATTGTTTATGCCCACATTTCTCAACGACCGCTGTCCAATGAAGTGAATCCTATGTATGAAAATATCGTTATGAATATACGGATGCCGCGTGTTATTTTATCTGGTCTTATTGGGGCTTCTCTCGCAATTGCGGGAGCAGCCTTTCAAGGTTTGTTGCGTAATCCGTTGGCAGATCCTTATACACTTGGCGTATCCTCGGGTGCTAGTGTTGGTGCCGTCATGACGATTTTTTTTAGTTTATCTATCCCTTTTCTTGGCATATTTACTTTGCCAGTTGTAAGTATTGTTGCATCCTTTATCACAATCTTTGTAGTTTTATTTTTTGCAAAACGGATTGATCAATCGATGCGTGTGGAAACAATTATTTTGACAGGGGTTATTTTCAGCTCGTTTCTTGGGGCGTTCATTTCGCTTATGATTGCGTTAACCGGTGAGGAATTGAGACAAATTATCGGTTGGTTGCTTGGCAGTGTCTCGATGCGCGGTTGGGATTATGTATGGATTATATTACCGTTTTTTATTATCGGTTCAGTTTTATTATTCATTCATGCAACAGAATTAAATGCGATGTCCTTTGGAGAGGAACAGGCAAAACATTTAGGTGTTCATGTGGAACGTAAAAAAATGATCATTCTAATTGCGGGGTCTATTTTGACCGGTGCAGCTGTGGCAGTTTCTGGAACGATTGGGTTTGTCGGTTTAGTCATTCCACATTTTATACGAATAATTTGGGGGCCAGATCATCGTCATTTATTACCATTATCCATGTTGGCCGGTGCCGCATTTTTAATAATGGCGGATCTTGTTTCACGAATTATTATTGCACCATCAGAATTGCCAATAGGCGTAATTACTGCGTTAATCGGTGCACCAATATTTGCATTTATTTTAATGAAACAGCGGCTGAAAGGAAGGAGATAATATGATAGAAATAGAACATGTTTCAGGAGGATATGCCCATGAAACAGTTGTAAAGGATATTTCCTTTCATGTCGATAAGGGTGAGTTTTTTGGCATTATTGGACCGAATGGTAGTGGGAAAACAACACTTGTCAAAATGATGAGTGGTATTTTGCCGACTAGTGCGGGGAATATCCAATTAAAAAATCGTCCCATTTCTTCTTATCAACCAAAAGCACTTGCACAGTTGATGGCAGTATTACCACAACATACGTCGCAAACGTTTAGCTATACAGTTAAAGAAACGATTTCATTAGGTAGATATGCCTATAAAAAGGGTCTTTTTCAAATTTTTACTGAAGAAGATGAGCAAGTCGTACAAGATGTAATGGAACAAACTGGTGTTGCATCCTACGGAGATGATTTGTTGGATCAACTTTCTGGTGGAGAGCGGCAACGTGTTTATCTAGCACAGGCTTTAGCACAACAACCTGAAATTTTACTATTAGATGAACCGACAAACCACCTAGATTTAGCCTATCAAAAAGAACTACTTGATTTATTAAGAAGATGGACATATGAAAAAGGACTTACAGTTATTTCTATCTTCCATGATTTAAATTTGGCGAGTCTTTATTGTGATAGGTTGCTACTGATGCATCAAGGGAAAATGAAAAGTTGTCATGTGCCTGAAGCGGTATTAAAGGTGGAAGCAATCCGGGAAGTTTACCGGACTGATATAGAAAAGTATGCCCATCCTAAACTAGCAAAGCCACAAATTATGCTTCTACCTGAAGTTTGCGCTAGTGAAGTGGACAATCGTAAAGAAAAAAATAGCATGATTAGTGAAAAGCAATTAACCGTTACGAAGGAATTTATTTGCCTGCAATCACCAATTCCGTTAAAAACATTGTCATCTGGTGTGACAGGAGCTGGTATGGGATGGTACAAATCATTTATTAATCGTCATGTTAACAAAGATTATCAATGTGATGATTATAAACAAGAAATGATAGATTATTTACAAGGTCATGGATTAGACGCGAATGAAACAGTTGGTATGATGACAGCTGTTAATTTGAATGAAGTTGCGTATGAAATGGTGGAAGGTGAAGACTTTTCGGTATTTATTGTGATAACTGCTGGGGTTGGTAACGCCATTGATGCAGCGTTCGGTGAAAATCATTTCATCCGAAGCCAACCTGGTACCATAAATACATGGATTTTTGTGAATGGGAAATTAACAGATGAAGCGTATGTTCAATCTATTATAACGGCAACAGAAGCAAAAGCTAGCGTATTAAGAGAAGTAGGGATTGCTGATAATGTAACGGGAACGATAGCAACTGGGACGTCAACAGACAGTATTTTAATTGGTGCAACACAACAGGGGGTTGAACTTGTTTTTGGTGGACCAATTTCTCCTTTAGGCAAACTTGTCGGAAAGGGCGTATATCAATGCTTGCGTAAAGCGTTGGCAAAATATCAGGGATAAATGGAAAAATAGATACGGGAAGATAGTATAAGAAAAAAATTCAGACGGCAAAGGGATTGGAAGCGCATGATGAATCATTTTTTAGCAATTTTGCTTGCATATATAATAGATTTTATTGTAGGAGATCCAAAACAATGGCCGCATCCTGTAAAATGGTTTGGTAAGTTTATTCACTATTTTGATGGAAAGCTAAATAAGGGAAGTTATCGGAAACAAAAAGGAATACTCATGGTGGTGCTTATTATTTGTACGGTTTTTGTATTAAGCATGGTAATCACATTTGTTAGTTACCAGTTGCATCCAGTCTTTGGTATCATCGTGGAAGCAACATTAATCGCTACGACTATTGCACAGACGAGTTTACGTGAAGCAGCGCTAGAAGTAGTTGAACCTTTAAAAAAACAGGATATACACGAAGCAAGGAATAAACTATCTTATATCGTTGGCCGTGATACAGAACATTTATCTGAAAGAGAGCTGATAAGAGGAACAGTAGAAACGGTTGCTGAAAATACGAGTGACGGAATCACGGCGCCACTTTTCTGGAGTTTTCTTGGAGGAGCTCCTCTTGCACTTGTTTATCGGGCAGTGAATACGTGTGATTCGATGGTAGGTTACCGCAATGATAAGTATGAAAACTTTGGTTGGGCATCAGCAAAATTAGATGACATTCTAAACTGGATTCCTGCAAGATTAACTGGATTAATCATGATGATTGTCATGCGACCACAGGAGTCGTCACTCCGCGCTGCCTTGTCTATTCTATTTCGGGATGCTAGCAAACATCATAGTCCGAACAGTGGTTGGGGAGAAGCGGCTATAGCAGCCATTCTTGGAGTACAACTTGGTGGGACAAATACTTATCAAGGTAAAAAATCTCAATCGCCCTTAATTGGTGAGCCGAGTACAAATTTACAGGTAAAACATATTTTGAAGACCATCACAATAATGCACAGAACAGTGTTTTTGTTTCTCGTGTTCATGTTAATTGGAGGGATGATCATTGAGTTGGCCACTACATGGATCTAATCCACAATATATATATCAATTTTTACAATTACCGAAACCAGAAAAAATCATTGACTTTAGTGTGAATATTAATCCATTTGGTCCGCCTCCTGTCATAAGGAAAAAATGGCCTGAATGGCACGCGGCAATTGCGGATTATCCAGATCCCTATGGGAAAGACTTGGTGGGAATGGTTGTAGAAAAAGAGCAACTGCCTAGTAGCTCAATTTTACTTGGCAATGGTGGTGCTGAGTTAATTGCCCTAGTAGCGAGATTTTTTGCCGGAAAACGGGTACTATTAATCCAACCGACATTTTCGGAATATGAAAGAATGTGTCATGCATATGGTTGTGAAATGACGAATTTTACTTTAACCGAAGGAGATTGGCGGTTATCAGTAGCGGAGGTTGAACCGTTATTAAAAACACATGATGTGATGTTTCTATGTAATCCGAATAATCCAACTGGTATCTTGTATTCGGAAGCAGAACTTATAAATCTGATAAAAGCCTGCGAAAAACACCAATGTTATCTCGTTGTAGATGAAGCTTTTTATGACTTTGTGGAGAAGCCAGTAACAATTGCGCCACGTTGCGAGACGCACCCTCATTTAATGGTGATTCGATCATTAACGAAAATGTATGCAATAGCTGGATTAAGATTAGGTTATATGTTGGCTGATACAAGAGTAATTGAACAATTAAAAGGATATCAAGCACATTGGAACATGAATGCACTTGCACTTTTAGCAGGACAGGAATGTCTTAAAGCACATGAATATGTTACATATACGAAAAATGATATCACGACTGAGCGGAACCGGGTTACAGGTGAATTAAGCAAAATGGGATACATCATTTCAGATAGCGAGGTTAATTTTTATTTACTCCGGGATCCAGAACGAAATGACCAGCTACCACTTTTTCGTTTTTTATTGAAAAAAGGAATTGTCCCAAGGCATACGGCAAATTATGAAGGACTAGAAGGGCGATGGATGCGGTTTGCGGTACGGAAACAAAAAGAAAATGATTTTCTTTTGGAGGCATTACGGGAATGGAAGGAAAATTAATCTTTATTTCAGGCGGAGCGAGAAGTGGTAAGAGCTCTTTTGCAGAAAGACATGCGATTAGCTTAGCTAAACTGGAGAAAAAAGCGTTGTATTACTTGGCGACTTCCAAAGTAACGGATGGGGAAATGCATGAACGAATGAAACGGCATCAACATGATCGTGATGGAAGTGACTATCCGTGGCGAACGATAGAAAGCTCAACTAACTTATGGAAGGTTGCTAATAAGCTTCAACCAAATAGCATCGTTTTACTTGATTGTCTAACGGTATGGCTAACGAACGAAATGTTCCGTGATGGGTTAATGGACGATGTATGGATGGATGAGATAAAGCAAAAAGAACTGATTGATAAGATGATGAAAAGTGTTGCTGCTATTCTTGGTCATGTAGATACATTGCTTATCGTCTCCAATGAAGTGTTAAACGAAAATGTGTATGATCGCTCGCTTGTGCAATGTTATAGTAAGTTACTCGGAGAACTTCATCAAAAGTTAGTGGAGCAAGCTGATACAGCGTATTTGGTGGAAGCGGGAATTCCTTTACTGATGAAAGGGGAACAGCTATGCGTGGAGTCATGATTGTTGGCACAGCATCAAATGTAGGTAAAAGCATCATAACAACGGCAATTTGTCGCATATTCGTGAATGAAGGTTATGTTGTTGCGCCATTTAAATCACAAAATATGTCTCATAAAATCCATTTTATTAAGGATGATATGAAAATCGCACTTTCTCAAGCGATTCAAGCACAAGCAGCGAAAGTAGAACCAACTGTATGGATGAATCCGATTGTCTTAAATGCCAAATCAGAGACAACGTCAGAAGTAATACTTCTTGGGAAAACAGTGGAGCAGATGAGTGGTAAAAAATATCGAGATGTCTTCTATGAAAAAGGATTAGCTGCTATCAAGCAATCACTGGAAATGCTACAAAATGAATTTGATGTCATTGTGATGGAAGGGGCAGGTAGTCCAGTTGAATTAAATTTGAAAGATCGAGAACTTGTAAATATGAAAATAGCTGACCTTGCCGATGTTCCAGTTTTATTAGTTGCTGATATTGACCGGGGTGGCGTGTTTGCGAGTATTATTGGGACGCTTGAGTTGTTAACACCACTAGAGAGGGAACGTGTACAAGGAATTATTATTAATAAGTTTCGGGGGGATCCTTCCTTGTTTCATGATGGGATTCGTTGGATTGAAGAACATACAAATATTCCCGTACTTGGCTTGATTCCATATATTGAACATCAAATTCCGGCGGAGGATTCCCTTTCGGAAATGAATCGGTTTGAGAAGAATGTGGAACTTGATAATAAGGAAGATTATTATGAAGATTTAGCCGTGAAAATCCAAAAGCACCTTGATTGGCAACAAATCATCAATATCATGAATCGATGGGTAAAAAAATGAAGTCATATCTATATGGATTGGTCATGACTGTGCAATTTTTCAGTATGCTACCGATTAATAAGGAAGTACCAATGACGGCTAAAAATATGGAACGTGCTATTCGCGTATTTCCGCTATTTGGTTTGTTTATTGGATGTATCTACTCAGGGTTTGCATACGTACTACTACAGTGGACTCCACTCTCTCCTTTAGCAAGTTCGTTTTTCTTATGGTTGCTTATTATCGTGTTGACAGGTGGCATTCATCTTGACGGTTGGATAGATGCTAGTGATGCATTTTTTTCATATCGTGATCCTGAAAAGCGCCTTGAAATTATGAAGGATCCTCGTGTAGGTGCGTTTGGAGTGCTAAGCGTCATCGTACTGCTTGCAACTAAATTTATATTTATTTATGAGATGATATCACAGGTATCGCCAAGTACTTTCGTATTTATTTTGTTCATTCCTTTTTTTAGTAGAACGTTGATGGGAATGATATTAGTACTCGTACCTTCAGCAAAAAAGGATGGATTAGGGTACATGTTTCAGAAAGCTTGTCGTCCGAAGTCAGTATACTTCTATCTTTTTTATATTGTCCCAGTGTTAATTACAGTTGGAATATGGAACGAAAAAGTACTGATAATCGTAATGATCATGCTAATCAGTGTAATCATTTTATTTTTCTTTATCCGCAGAAAAGCGGTGAAATGGTTTACGGGTATTACAGGTGATGTCGTTGGTGCAGCAACAGAGGGGGTGGAAGTCTTTCTATGGATGATTGTTTGGCTATTACTTTGTTACGTCATGGGATGACAGGAGAAAATGCAAAAGGAGCATATATTGGTTGGACAGATGCAGTTTTAAGTGATGAGGGAAAAAAGGCAGTATATGCGATTAGGGAGCAAGTACCTTATAAAGAGCTGCTCTTTTCTAGTGATTTAAGCCGTTGTATGGCTACAGCAAAAATAATCTTTCCTGACCAGTACATACAACCGTTAACAGAGTTAAGGGAAATGAACTTTGGTGCATGGGAAGGAAAAACGTATGATGCGCTAAAGGAATTGGAAGATTACCGAAAATGGTTAGATGACCCCTTTCACGTTGTCCCAAATGGTGGTGAATCTTTTACGTCGTTTTCTGGACGAATTGAAATGGGATTTTCTAAGGTTGTGGAAGAGATATTGGACAACAGTGCAAAAGGTGCGACAATTGTAACTCATGGAGGAGTGATTCGTTATTTGTTAACGAAGTATTCTGGAATGGGTCATACATTTTTCGAATGGAAAATTCCATATGCTCATGGTTACGAATTGATATGGGGTAAGGAGAGTTTAAGGAGGCGGAAAGCGTGCATGTCGTTACGGGTGGTGCCTACAATGGAAAAGCGAAATGGGTAAGAGATTTTTACGGATTAAATGAAACGAGTAATTTTCAATGGATTTCCGCTTATTTAGGTGCAGATTTGCCAAAAGAACTGTCGGTAATGGACCAGGACGTTATGATATTAGAAGGTGTGGAACAGTGGGTTTTACAATGGTTAGACAACGAGAACATAACGGATTATCGCACTTATGGTAGAAATGTTATGCAGGAGTGGTGCAATTGGACCCAAGGAAAGTCACATCGAAAATTGGTTGTGATTGGTACTGATATTTCTAAAGGAATTGTTCCGATAGATGGAAAAACGCGTAAATGGCGTGATATAACAGGATGGTTTTATCAAGATCTTGTTGCTTTAAGCTCACGAGTAGATTTAATTTGGTATGGAATACAAAAGCGTTTGAAGTAGTGTAAAAGCAAAATGGCTCACATAATAATCAGAGGGGAAGTGTGAAAATCCTCATTGATTGAATTTCACTTTATGAAAAGGGAGATGATTGAAATGAAAATATATACGCGTACTGGTGATAAAGGACAGACAGCTTTAATTGGTGGAAGAGTAGATAAAGATGATATTCGTGTGGAGGCTTATGGAACAGTTGATGAGTTAAACAGTTTCGTTGGACAAGCAATTGCAGAGTTAGAAACTGAGAAGTTTACAGACGTTATAGCAGATCTTGAGAAAATTCAGCATGAGCTATTTGATTGTGGTGGAGATTTGGCTAGTGTATCGAAAAGAAGGCAAGAAAAATTAACTGAAGAAACCATTTCTTATCTAGAACAGCGAATTGATATTTTAATGGAAGAGACACCAGATCTTGAACGGTTTATTTTACCAGGAGGGTCGAAACCAGCAGCATCTATCCACATTGCAAGAACGATTACAAGAAGAGCGGAGCGATTGGTCGTTCGTTTATTGAAACAGGATTCATCCGTACCTGTGGTGACGCTCCAATATTTAAATAGATTATCAGATTACTTTTTTGCGCTTGCGCGGGTTGTTAATTTCCGCTTAGATGTGAAAGATGTGGAATATATTCGAAGTGCTAAAGTTTTTCATACAGGGAAACGGAAGGAGTAAATGAATTTTGAATTCAAAACGGCTTAGTTTACTTGCTTTATTTATTGCGCTATCTGCGATTGGTTCAGCAATTAAAATTCCCGTTGTTATTAGTAGTGTTGCATTGGATGCTTTCCCGGCCTTGCTCGCTGCTGTTTTAATTAGTAAGCGTTCAGGTGCCCTTGTTGCGGGATTGGGTCATGTAGTTTCAGCATTATTAGGTGGAATGCCGTTGGGGCCGTTGCATATTTTAGTTGCTGCTGAAATGGCTTTGATTGTTTGGAGATTTGGATACATTTATCAATCGGGTCAACGCATTTTTGCCAGCGTATTTTTTGTGATTGCGAATGGGTTACTAGCGTCTGTTCCATTTATTTTTTTGATGAGTTTATCATTTTATTTGGCCATCACACCGGGGTTATTGATAGGAGCGCTTGTAAATACTATTCTTGCACTGTTGCTTGAACCACGAGTGGCGTCTATCTTTCACTCACGAATGGAAGGAACTTAAATTTAAGTAAATTTCTAAAAGAAGTCATCATAATTGGATGTATGAATCCAACTTCACTTTTTTGTATATGAAGGAGGCTTACATGAAAAGAGATATTTTAATTGTTCCATTTAATCCAAAAGAAGAATTAATAATTGCGTGTGATAACTCGGGTGCGATTGGAAAAAAAGTAATGGATGAGGTATCCGTTCCGTATGAAATTGTAGGAAAGTTATTATTTCGCGTAGCCTATATGGAGTGTGTAGCAGCTGGCGGCATACCGTTTTCAATCGTTTTACAAAATTTTAATGGTGATGAATCGTGGAAACCTTTAGTAGATGGTATTCAGGAAGGTGTCTCAGAGGCAGGGATAAAGGAGCTTCCGATTACAGGTAGTACGGAGTCTAACTTTTCCCTTATACAATCTGCAACAGGTATGGCTCTTTTAGGAAAAAGACAGCTAGGATGGAGTGAACCCGACTTTACACAATTTACTTGCAATCTGGCTATTATTGGAAAGCCACTCGTAGGGGATGAAGTTGTGACGCAATCGAAAGATGTGGCGCCGTTGCAACTTTTTCGCTGGTTTGCAGAGCAAAATGACATATTGAGTGTCGTTCCGGTCGGTTCAAAAGGAATCGCATATGAAATGAGCCGAATTATGCCAAATCGACATGATCAACTTTCTTTTTCTAGTGCGTTAGATTTGAAAAAATCATCGGGGCCATCTACATGTTTTATTGTAGTTTATAAACGAGAATTCCATGAAGAAGTAATATCAATGGCGAATAAATGGATATATGGGTATACAACAATTTAATGTAATTTCAAGAAGTGGGATAGATATGATGAGTTTTACTTGATAACGACAATTCTGTTGCATGAATGCTGGACTTTACCTAATATTACATGAGGAGGGAGAATTGAAATGAAGAAAACAGTTGAGCATACACCGTCTAAAAAACAGCGTAATTTTACTCCGCTTATTTGGGGACTATCAGTTGTTGCAGTAATTATTATTATTGGAACGAACTATTTACCAAGAAGTACGTCAGGCCAGATAGCAGGTATAGATTTAACTGTGTTACCGTTATTGAATGCAATATTTAATGGGATTGCATTTATCCTATTAGTTGCCGCCTTAGTCATGATTAAAAAAGGAAATGTGAAAGCGCATCGCAATTATATTTTAGCAGCCTTTGGAGCTACGTTCTTATTTCTAATTTCATATTTAACTTATCACTCCATGGCTGGAGCAACTAGTTTCGGTGGCGATAGTGTTTTAAAGTATATTTATTATTTTGTATTAGTTACACATATTTTTCTTGCGGCAGCTCTTTTGCCACTTTCTTTATTTACGTTAACACGGGGCTTAAATATGCAAGTAGAGAAGCACCGAAAAATCGCGCGCTGGACGATGCCTATTTGGCTATACGTAAGTGCAACAGGTGTACTTGTATATGTATTGATCTCACCTTATTATTAATAACTGCAAGCGTTTCTTATTAAAGCTATTTAAGGATCAGACTCCAGCAATGGGGGGTCTGACCCCTGTAGCTTTATTTCTTTTTCAAGTTTCGCAAATATCCCATTGAGGCTGCATAGGTGGCAGCTTTATGAGGAACTCCTTGCCTCATTAAAGCTTTTGCGGCATGTTCAATTTTTTCTCCAGCATCGGTTGTTTTTTCCAAGTTTAAACCTCCTTTCCACTTTAGTATGAGTAATGGAAAGGAAATCTATCATAAGTTAAGTAGTACCGTCAATATTTAATTGATTTGGAAAAACTTAACGACCGTACAGTCCCGTTCTTTTCCAATAATCATTCGCAGCTGCCACAGTTTGAAAGTGAATGGCGATTACTTCAGAGGCATGAATAAGGCTATCAGCATTTTTGGAGTATTTAGGTCTAAGCTTTTTTCTAATCGCTTCAGATGGTTGGGTATATTCAATTCCTTTTTGTGCAAGTTTTATAGCTAATTCAAACCCCTTTTGTGGTGTATCCGTTTTTAAACTTGTAATCCATTTCTCCAATAGAAAGCATCTCCTCTCTAAATAAATGTCTCTCATATGATATGACTTTTTAGACGAGGGCGTTCGTAACAGAAATATATTCTTATTGATCTAATAGCAATTAAGTAATGGGACAAGTGTTTAAAAACATATGATCAACTAACTAGTTCTTAATTTTATGTGATATGAAGTAACCAATAAGGAAATTCGTCACACAGGCTAATTATTTTGGTGAAAAGTGGAAGGATGATTGTGTCGTTTATGTCTAAATTATGACAGATTCATAATTTGCTCTATAAATCCATTGTTTTCTATTGCTCTTTCCGCTTTGTTTTTCTAATATAACTAGGAAGGGGAGAGGTTTAATAATGAGTAAACATGTTGAAACTGTAACTTCAGAAGAAATGATACAGCAAGCAGAAGAAACGCAATCAGTGGAAGAGAAGCAACAAGAAGAAGTAAAGCCAAGAAATTATACACCACTCATTTGGGGATTATCTGCTGTTGCAGTTATTATAATTTTAGGCATGAACTACATTCCGAGAAGTACAACTGGTACGATTGCAGGTATGAATCTAACAGTTTTACCATTGCTAAATGCTATATTCAATGGGATTGCCTTTTTATTATTAATTGGTGCGCTTGTGATGATTAAAAAGAAAAATATTAAAGCGCATCGTCAATTTATTTTTGCTGCATTTGGAGCAACTGTTTTATTTTTACTATCTTATTTACTCTATCACGCTATGGCCGGCTCAACTAGCTTTGGTGGAGACGGTATATTAAAATATACTTATTATTTTATATTAATTA
The DNA here is from genome assembly GCF_042432965.1 of Paracerasibacillus soli. NCBI lineage: Bacteria > Bacillati > Bacillota > Bacilli > Caryophanales > Bacillaceae > Paracerasibacillus > Paracerasibacillus soli. The sequence continues at coordinate 65,283 of NZ_JBHLWL010000022.1, forward strand.
CACATATTATCTTGGCTACAGCATTATTGCCATTAGCCTTATTTACACTTACAAAAGGTTTGAATATGCAAGTTGCGAAACATCGAAAGATTGCACGTTGGACAATGCCAATTTGGCTTTATGTTAGCGCAACTGGTGTGCTTGTGTATGTGTTGATTTCACCTTATTATTAATATTGAGGGAGAAATAATATTTTGCTAAGATAGTATTCATTTTATAAAAAAGCAGAAGAACGAGGTGACCTCAAACTTCTGCTTTTTCCTTTTAACAAATACGGTTGTACAATAAATGACGTTGGTGGACAAATCTCGCCAGCGTCGTTTTTTATTTATATTAACTTCATAGGCTAAAAATATTTTTGAGGAAGAGTATAAAATGGAGCGTGCATGCCGTTGTCCTACATGAAAATTGACACGCTTTCCGTGGGCACGGCTTCATCCTCCTCGGAAGAAACCCACTTCCTGTGGGGTCTTCAGACACGTGCTTTCCCACAGGAGTCGGTCATTTTCATTACGGACAACTAGTATTGTGGGATGATGTTTATGAAAATGATTTATAAATAGAAAACAAGTGAGATTCCCTGTAGAATTAAAGTCGACGAAAACCAATTCATAGGAGGAAACTCACTTGTCTATATCAAATGATATAAGAATTTGTTAGATATTCAAGATAAAAATATTTATATAAGCGAAAACGCAGTAACGTATGGACAACATAAAGGGAAAGATTGTAAATTTATAAAGGCAAAATTAACATATGAAGTGAATGAATGCCCAAATTGTCAGGCGGAAAAAGTAGGCGCCTCTATTTATAAAAATGGAACACAATTATCTCGTATTACAATTCCGACCATGGGAGTTTATCCAACATATTTATTATTGAAGAAACAGCGTTTTATGTGTAAGCATTGTGATACCAGCTTCACTGCGCAAACAAATATATCTTATACAGAATATAAATATTACGGCTTATTTGGCCAGCGTCTTGAAAGTTCAGTTGTACAGGAAATATTGGACTATAGTGGGGAACTTAGAGTTAATTATGATTTATATCAGGATTTATTGGAAGCAATTGATGAAAAGGACTATCATGCATTGGAAAACGCATTAAGCAAACAATGTCCAACTGATGCATCCACTTATTTAAGAACAAGCATGAAAACATTAAGAAAGCACTTACCCTATACGAAAAATAGCTTCCAATACACCTATAACAACAGCCGAATTGAAGGTATTAATAATAAGATCAAGGTACTTAATCGAGTCGCATATGGCTATCGGAATTTTAATCATTACAAAAATCGAATTAGAATACATTTCAAGTTGAAACCATTAGTCAAAACACCAAATACATCTGATAAAAACAAATCACACTCAAGGGCAGCATAACTTTCCTAGCGTGTGATATCCAAATACATTTTAAAATCGACTAACATTCAATACCAACGTCATTTGACGTAGAGCCGTAAAAAATAATTCATAAAAAAAGTTTCCCATCATCAAAATTCGATGATGGGAAACTTTTTAATTTGGTTTAGGCTAGTTATGTTCCAGCCTTTTCATTAACAATCCATTGACTTTTCTTATTTCAAAGCAGCCTTTGCCTTTTCAGCTAGTTGAGCAAATGCTTGCTCGTCGTGAATTGCTAGGTCAGATAACATTTTTCTGTTAATCTCAATACCTGCTAATTTTAAACCATGCATTAATTTATTGTATGACAAGTCATTCATGCGTGCTGCAGCGTTAATACGTGCAATCCATAGTTTGCGGAATTCACGTTTTTTCTGTCTGCGGTCACGGTATGCATATTGACCTGACTTCATTACTTGTTGTTTTGCTGTTTTAAATAACGTTCTTTTCGAACCATAATAACCTTTTGCTAGTTTTAATACGCGTTTACGACGTTTGCGTGTAACTGTTCCACCTTTAACTCGTGGCATTGTAATTCCCTCCTAAATGCAAATGCAATTCATTATTCTACGATATCATTTATATTAGTCTTATGGAAGCATATTTTTAATACGTCTGTAATCTCCTGATGAAACCATTGCGCCTTTACGTAGTTTGCGTTTTTGTTTTTGAGATTTGTTTGCAAACAAGTGACTTGTATAAGCGTGAGATCTTTTTAATTTTCCTGAACCCGTTCTTTTAAAACGTTTTTGAGAACCTTTATGGGTTTTCATTTTTGGCATGATAATTTCCTCCTTAATTCCTTCGTTCACAACCATGTTGATTAGCGAAGCTTTACTTTTACTTTTCTGAAGAAGGTGCAAGCATCATAAACATGCTTCGTCCTTCCATTTTCGCTTTTGATTCAACTGTTGAAATATCTTTCACTTCGTCAGCTAGTCTCTCCAATACCTCTTGACCAAGTTCTTTATGTGTAATTGCACGTCCACGGAAACGAACAGATGCTTTTACCTTGTCACCTTTTTCAAGAAATTTTCTAGCATTACGCAATTTAGTATTGAAGTCATGATCGCCAATACCTGGTGAAAAACGGACTTCTTTTACGTTAATCACTTTTTGTTTCTTACGGGCTTCTCTATCCCGTCTTTGTTGTTCATAACGGTATTTCCCATAGTCCATAATTCTGCATACAGGGGGATTTGCATTTGAAGCTACCATTACAAGATCTAAATTTCTTGTTTTTGCAATTTCTAATGCTTCTTGACGTGTCTTCACCCCAAGCTGATCACCATTTGAATCAATGAGCCGAACTTCTCTGGCACGAATTTTCTCATTGACGTTCATTTCTTTACTAATAGCCAGCCACCTCCGAATTTTTATTCTTGATCTGGTTTGACAAGTATGACCATCATGATTCATATCATATCGATCATCAAAAAAAGTGTAGGTACATGCTGCACCCACACTTCTCCATAAATTCTATCATTAGAGAGATTCAAAACCAGTTAACAGCAATGAGCGTTAATCAGGTGAGAAGCGGGTGCTTCTACTTGTCTCAGATCATACTATTTTATTGAACTTTTATAGTTTAACATTGTAAAAAGAACATGTCAACTTAAAGTCATTATATTTACTATAGCATACGTATTGCAGTTTGAAAAGCCTATCCTCTTTATTTACGTAAAGTTTTATCTGCAATTTCTTTGTTAATCAATTGTTCAAATGCCTCGTAAGCCATTGTTTCAGATTTCTTTTCACCGTAGCGTCTTACGTTTACAGCATCTTCCTGAATTTCCTGGTCACCAACTACTAATGCAAATGGGATTTTTTCTGTTTGCACTTCCCGAATTTTATAACCAATTTTTTCATCCCGTTCGTCTACTTCTACTCGAACACCTTGGAATTTTAATTTATCCGCAACAGATTTTGCATAATCAAGGTGAACATTAGGGGATACAGGAATTACTTTTACCTGAACAGGTGCAAGCCAAGTAGGGAATGCTCCTTTATATTCTTCAAGTAAAAATGCGACAAAACGTTCCATAGTCCCAACGATTCCACGATGGATTACTACTGGACGATGGTTTTTACCATCCTCCCCAATATACGATAGGTCAAATTTTTCCGCAGCTTGATAATCAAGTTGTACTGTTGATAATGTTTCATCATGACCGAGCGCTGTTTTTACTTGTACATCTAATTTTGGACCATAAAAAGCAGCTTCTCCGATTGCTTCTACATATTCTAAGCCTAATTCATCTAATGTTTCTTTCAAAGTTGCTTGTGCCATTTCCCACATTTCATCATTATCAATATATTTTTCTTTATCTTCAGGGTCACGATAGGATAAACGGAAATAATAATCTTTAATTCCGAAGTCTTTATAAACATGTTGAATGAGCTCTACAACACGTACAAATTCCTCTTTTAATTGATCTGGCCGAGTAAAGATATGTGCATCATTTAATGTCATAGCACGTACTCTTTGTAAACCTGCTAATGCACCAGACATTTCATAACGATGCATCATGCCAAGTTCTGCAATTCTTACAGGCAAGCTTCGATAACTATGCAATTCATTTTTATAAATCATCATATGGTGTGGACAGTTCATTGGACGTAAAATAAGTTCTTCATTATCCATTTTCATAGTCGGAAACATATCATCATGATAATGATCCAAGTGACCACTTGTTTTATATAATTCTACACTACCAAGTACTGGTGTATACACATGGTCATAGCCTAATCTTTCTTCCAAATCAACAATATATCTTTCAATGACACGACGAATGGTTGCACCTTTTGGTAACCACATTGGCAAACCTTGTCCTACTTTTTGATTCACGGTAAAAATATCTAATTCTTTGCCTAATTTTCGATGATCACGTTCTCTTCTTTCTTGTAAAAGTACTAAATAATCTTCTACTTCACTTTGTTTTTCAAATGCTGTACCATAAATTCTTTGTAATTGTTTATTATTACTATCTCCGCGCCAATATGCACCAGAAATACTTAATAATTTAAATGCTTTAATCTTTGAAGTAGATGGTACGTGAACTCCGCGACATAGGTCAAAAAATTCACCTTGCTTATAAATAGAGATTGTTTCTCCTTCTGGAATGTCATCAATTAATTCTAATTTTAATGGATCACCAATCTCTGCGAACATTTTTTTCGCTTCATCTCTTGAAACTTCAATACGTTCGATTTCAAGATTTTCGTCAACAATACGTTTCATTTCCTTTTCGATTTTAGGTAGATCCTCAGGTGTAATCTTATGCTCCATATCAATGTCATAATAGAATCCTTCATCAATAACAGGTCCAACTCCAAAATGTACTTCTTTATATAAACGACGGATCGCTTGCGCCATTAAATGTGCAGTAGAATGACGCATAATATCAATACCTTCTTGATCGCGATACGTTATAATGGCAATCTTTCCGCCTTTTTGAAGTGGTTGTCTTAAATCATATAATTCATCATCCAATTTAATTGCTAAAGCCTGTTTTCTTAATCCCGGAGAAATTGATCCAGCAATGTCTTCTCCAGTAATACCTTGAGAAAATTCCTTGCTTGCGCCGTCTGGAAATATCATGTTGATTTCTGCCATTTTAAACTCTCCTTTATTTACTTTTTTATTGTACATACTTGAATAAGTACGTATTGTAAAAATTAAAAAACGCCCATCCCTCTGCTAAAAATGCAAAGGGACGAGCGTTGGTCACGTGGTTCCACCCTAATTCCAATATAAATATCAGTTCTATACTAATATTTATATAGCTTTATAATCCTTAACGCGGATGATACGCCACATACTACTACTTCTGTTCGCATGTAGAGTTCAAAGGTGGTAATCAAATGTTACATAGCGGGAGCTTTCAGCCTATGACCCCCTTCTCTTTCTATGTGGAAAGCAATTGATCATGTCCTTATCATTACTTATACATCATGATTTAAATTTATGATATATATTATAGCTTTAAATATTTATAATTGCAAGCCTAATTATTTTTATGGAACGTGAATGGAAAACTATGATGTGGCATGAAATCAACCTTTTCTTGAAATACATTTATAATTGTTAGTGTCTTGGGCTCCGACGGGTGGTCACCATATATTTTTATATTTTTAGGTGCCATGGACACTAGTGGTGCTAAATTCATTTCATTTCCATCTAATCCAACAATATACAAAGGTTCTTCATGCATAATTTTTCTTAATTCCATATTACTAAAACGTTCACCAGTAGGTTTAAAAAAAGTAAATGCGTTTCCTTGAATGACATGTATTGTATCATAAATCGGCTGTTTTTTTGCGATATACTCACGTAACATGTCAATGAACGCTTGATGATCTTCTTCTCTTTTAAATTCATCAATAGCAAGTCCAACTAAATGGATGAGTTGTTCTTTAAAAACGGTAAAACGAAACTTAATAATGGAATCAAAATGGATACTTGTTGCATCTTGTATATGCGAAAAAAATATTGACCGTAACAGTCCGTTTGGATCTTTTATATCCCTTACAAATAAACTATCCTCATCTTCTCCTGTAAAAATCCATTGCGTCAAGTCCATAATTCGTTCTATTTCGTCTTGATTCGTATAATAATACACACCTTCAATTATCTCTCTCATCATCGTAGTTAGTCGATGATGATTAAAAACATCAACCATGGCGTTTGCCAGTGCATCCTTCATTCTCTCTTGTTCAATATTGTAATTTACTTGAATTCGATTCCCCCATTCTGCATCTTTTTGCCAATGTAAATCAATCTTTTTTGAATAACTAAATAAATAATCACAAAAGTTCATCGTTTCATCATTTGAACGAAAATAAACTTCCAGCATCGTTATACATCACCCTCATCCAAATCCAAACTGTTACATTATATGGACTTGTTTTCGAAAAAATGTATAACAATGAAAACTAGTATGTAAAGTAGAGAAAAAACTTGTAACAATTATTGTTACAAGTTTTAATAGTCATCTTTATTCTCGGCGGTTTTTACTCATAATGGATACTTCATGACTAAGTTGCTTAATCCGCTCAATAATTCTACCTGCTTTTACTTCTTCAATTCCATTCTTCGTTGTTGCTAATAATCCTGCAAGTTGTTCTAAACTATAATTGGATGTGAAAAACGTTGGTAATTTTTCCATCATACGATATTGCAATATCGATCCCAACACTTCATCTCGGAACCAAGCGGACTGCATCTCAGCCCCTATATCATCAAGCATGAGGACGTCAGCTTTCTTAAAGTAATTAATCTTTTCGCTTAACGAATCATCTTTTATAGAAGACCTCATCTCTCTGACTAATTCGGGCATATAAATAATCATAGACGATATGTTAAATGACTTTAACGTATTAGCAATAGCACCTAAGAAATACGTTTTACCAACACCAAAGGGACCATAAAAATAAAGTCCTCTTTCTGGTAAGCCATTTCCTAATTGACTAATAAATTGATTAATCTCCGCGATTGCGTTTTTACGCTTCGGGTCATCTAAATCTATTCCCTCATACGTTGCTTGTAGTATTTCTTTTGGCATATATAAACTATCAATTAGCTTTTGTTGCGCTTGCTCTTTGTCAGCTAATACATGAAAATGGCACTTTTCATAAGCTAAACGAATTTCCTTTTCATCAATTTGTAAGATTGGTGAATATCCAGGTAAAATATTTATACAAGCTCCTAATGACTTACAACGATCACATTGTTTAGATTGATTGATGTACTCGTAAAACTTCATTAAATTTTTTTCAATATCTTGATGGTCAAGTTGAGGATTTTGAAGTAATATTTGTTTGATTTCCGGATCTTGTAAGATGTCTTGTTTTAAACTCTCATAGTTTTCTTTAAAGTTCTTATTAGTTTTCATCCATTTTTTTAAGGCAGATTGTAGTGGTTCCATGAAATCATCCTCAATCAAAATTTATTTTCTCTGATTAGCTGTTTGTTTCTTTATAAAAGCAGCAATCTCTTCTTTTTGTTTTTGTAAATCTACGACCGTAGCTTGTTCCGTTTCACGCGATTGTTTTTGTTTGGCTTCTTTCTTCTGTTCTTTAAACCATTCTGGAACAATTTCCTTTTTTAATGCTGGCTGTTGATAAGAGCGATATGACTGTTTTTTACTCCGTTCCTTTGTGAACTTTTCTTGCTGCTTTTTCGCAAATTCCATTGCTTCTCGTGCAGTTGTTAAATTTGCGCGGGACCAATGACTAGCAATTGTTTCTAAATATGCTTTTGATAAACGCATGTCTGATTGTAATAACACATAATGAATTAATACATTCATAACAGGTGCAGGAAGCCCCTGTGTTGCCATCACTTCACGTACTAATTTCATATCTTGTGGAGATGCTTGATTACCACTTGATAAATCTGCAAGTAGTTGTTGTGGGGAAATGACTTCTAACTTTTGAATTAATTTTTCCTCTTGGGTTAGGGGTTTTTTTGGATTATTCCCTTTATCCAACACTTCATGGCTTTTATTTGTAAGATGAATTGCAGATTGTTTTTGAGTTGCTGTAAATAGATCATGACATGCATTTTTAAATTCTTCAATATCCAACTCATTTTCTTCCGTTAGCGCCCAAAGCACACAATTTTCTATATCAACATTCGTTAATTTATATAATACCATCATTTGATTCATAATCCGCTTATTGTCTTTTGTTAATACACGTTTACTCGGAATCATTCGCTGTCTTAACATGTTTTCCATCCAAGCAAAGTCAATTTCTGGAAGATTTATACCAGGCATCACATGCTGATATTGTGTAAATGGTTTTACTTTTTCCATAGAAAGTTGAACTGTGTTAAATACATCTTCAAACGACGCTGTCACATTTTCACTATGTTTTGTATCAATTGTTCTTGTAAAGTGTGTTTGCAATTCCTGGGCTTTCGTCTTTCCTACATGATGCATCAGTAATTGCGATAACATCGGATCATGAAAAAAATCTTTTGGTGAAAATGGCGCCTTTATTTCATACAAATAACTAGTTTTATCATTAGCTTCATGTTTGTATGTATTCATGAGACCAATGCCTTCCAACTTTAAACGTGTTTCATATACTTCATCTAAAGGAAGGTTTAAATAATTCATCAATGTATGATGGGATTGAAGTTTGGACTTCTCTTGTATCGAGATTTCATGTAATAGCGTCAAATAAAGCATGACAGCTTTCAAACCAATTAATGGCTGATAAAGATGAGTTAATGCAATTTGATAATCAGCCGGAAGATTTCCATGCAACGTTACATGAAAACCATCAATCGGTAAAATTTTCCCAATATACTTCATTTGTAAAAACCTTCCTTTTTAATTTGATATAATTAGTCACGTTTCTTTTTTGTCATTACTAATTAATTCTTTTAGTTCACTTAGGAATACACTTATATCCTTAAATTGACGATAAACAGATGCGAAACGAACATAAGCGACATCATCAATATCGATTAAGTGCCCCATCACAAGTTCCCCAATTTCATTACTATCTATTTCAGATGTACTATGATTCCGAAGTTCTTTTTCTACATCTAAAGCAATTTTTTCAATCGTATCGATAGACACTGGTCTTTTTTCACATGCTTTTATTAATCCACGAATCAATTTATCCCTATTAAATTCCTGGCGTGCACCATCTTTTTTAACTACAATTAATGGCACTTCCTCAATGCGCTCAAAAGTTGTAAAGCGAAAGCCACATTTATCACATTCACGTCTTCTACGGATGGATCGACCTTCTTCTATCGGACGTGAATCAAGAACTTTTGAATTTTTATTTTCACAGTTTGGACATCTCATTTTTTTCGCTCCTGATTTACTACTCTTCGTTTTAATCTATTAACGGCAATTCTTTATTTATTTCTTGGTAAAGTTTTTGGATTAATCTCGTGCTAAAACCAAAATCAACAGGCAAAATTGACTCCGTTGTTACAGAAAAATCAATAGCCGTTTGGTATGGACGTACCATAATGACGGTGATAATAACGAATGCTTTTTTCCCTTGTTTCATATATATACTAATTTCACCATGTTCAACAGAAACGGAATTTATCTTTACATTTTTTTTAGCTTTAAACATAGACTCTAGTACAGAAAACGCACGGTCTTTCGTTGTTTTATAATATCGAGTTTGTAATGTAGAATCCGGATGGTGATCACTAGTTTCTGCATGGTTACTAAAAAATTTTGCTACAAACGTACGAAAGGACATTTCTTCAACCCCATTTTATAGTATGTATTCTATAAGGCCAGCTTACTCAAATAGTAAGACGCCGGCAGCAGTATATCATCGTACAATACTTCTTCTTACAACAACTATTTTCAATCATTTAAATAACGTCTCATACTCTATTTTTTTATATTAACTTTTCTATATATATTTTAACATGTTTTAACTTTTCTAGCGAGAAGGTTTTTCATCTCTTCTTTTTAACGAGATAGAATGACTCGTCCATTGTGGTTTGTAACAAAAAAAGGCTCTACAATAAATAGTGTTGGTGATAAAAATTCACTAACACTATTTTTAGTATTAGTAAAAATAGAAAACAAGTGAGTTTCCCTGTAGAATTAAAGTCGACCAAAACCCAATTCAGGAGGGAAATCACTTGTCTTACTCTAATAATATGAAAATTTTACTCGATATACAAGATAAAAACATCACGATTGAAGAAGATTCTATTCAAATTAAGAAACATCAAGAAATATTGGCCAAGTTTATTTCAGCCAAACTTACCTATACGCCCACACATTGTGAGTGTTGTGGGGTTAAGAATGAAAATTATACCGTTTATAAAAATGGCACGAAAACAT